>VAWU01000060.1:0-4346 GCA_005888325.1 Actinomycetota bacterium | reverse complement strand
ACGAAGGCGCCCGAGCACAGCGACGCGACGCGCGCCCCTCGGCGATGGGCGCGGCGGAGGGCGTGGAGCAACGGCTCGGGCGGCGTCTCGTCGATGTCGCGCCACGCGGGCACGATCACGGTGTCGGCGCGGCGCAGGGGCGCGAGGTCGTGCAACCCGTCGATGGTGAACCCGGCGCCCGTACGCAGCGGCGGAGGCTCGGCTGCGCACACCGAGAGCCGGTAGGTCGGCACGCCGTGCGCCGAGCGGTCGATGCCGAAGACCTCGCACGGCACCGCCAGCTCGAACACCGCCACCTGGTCGAACGCCACAACCGCGACCATCTTCTGGCTCATGGCAGCATTCTAAGGGTCACGGCCTCTCCTGCCAATGGCAGGATCGTGCCGAAGAGTGTCAATCCCGCCGCTCGCCACCCCGACGGCACGCGTAGAGGATCAGACCATGTACCCGCATCCGTACGTCGTCGACCAGCTCGCCGAGCAGCACCACCGTCAGCTGATCGCCCTCGCTCGCGCCGAACGGCTCGCCCGGCGCAGGACGCGCGGGGCCAACCGACGTTCGCCGGAGGCACGGGGCTCGCGCCGATCCTTGTTGGGCAACCGTCCTCACCCCACCACCGGTTGACGGTGTGAGACGTTCAGCGTGAGGGCTGGTACACCCCGAAGACGCCGCGCAGGACGTCGCTGACCTCGCCGAGGGTGGCCCGGCGCCGCAGCGCTTCCTTCATGGGCACGAGCAGGTTCTGCGTGCCGCGCGCCGCGGCTTCGAGGTCGGCGAGCGCGGCACGAACCGCGTCGGGCTCGGGTCGTTCGGCCTTGAGCGCGCGCACGCGGTCGGCCTGGCTCCGCTGCAGCTCGGGGTCGATCGGGAACACCTCGACGGGCTCGGGCTCGCTGTCGACGTACTCGTTGACGCCCACGATCACCTTCTCGCGGTCGTCGATCGCCTTCGTGTACGCGTAGGCCGCCTGCTCGATCTCGTCCTGCATGTAGCCCGCCTCGATGGCAGCTACCGAACCGCCCATGCCGTCGATCTTGTCGATGTACTGCCAGGCCTCGGCCTCGACCTGATCGGTCAGCGCCTCGACGAAGTAGGAGCCGGCCAGCGGGTCCACCGTGTCGGCCACACCCGACTCGTGGCCGATCACCTGCTGGGTGCGGAGCGCGAGCTTGGCCGCCCGTTCGGTGGGCAGGCCGATGGCCTCGTCGAAGCCGTTGGTGTGCAGGCTCTGGGTTCCGCCCATCACCGCCGCGAAGGCCTGCACCGCGACGCGCACGATGTTGACCTCGGGTTGCTGGGCCTGCAGCGTGGAGCCGCCGGTCTGGGTGTGGAACCGGAGGAGCTTCGACTTCTCGTCCTTGGCGCCGAAGCGCTCGCTCATGATGCGATACCACATGCGCCGCGACGCCCGGAACTTCGCGACCTCCTCGAAGAAGTTGTTGTGCCCGTTCCAGAAGAAGCTGAGGCGCGGCGCGAACTCGTCGACGTCGAGGCCTGCGTCGAGTGCCGCCTGCACGTAGGCGATGCCGTTCGACAAGGTGAAGGCGATCTCCTGCACCGCGGTCGAGCCCGCCTCGCGGATGTGGTAGCCGGAGATGGAGATGGTGTTCCATTGCGGCAGGTGCTCGTTGCAGTAGGCGAAGACGTCGGTGATGATCCGCATCGACGGGCGGGGCGGATAGATGTAGGTGCCCCGCGCGATGTACTCCTTGAGCAGATCGTTCTGGACGGTTCCGCCCAGCCGCTTGGCGTCGACGCCCTGGTCCTCCGCCACCAGCTGGTAGAGCAGCAGCAGGATCGACGCGGTCGAGTTGATCGTCATCGACGTCGTCACCCGGTCGAGGGGGATGCCGTCGAGCAGGCGGTGCATGTCGTCGAGGGAGTCGATGGCGACGCCGACCTTGCCCACCTCGCCCTCGGCCCGCGGGTGGTCGGAGTCGTAGCCCATCTGCGTCGGCAGGTCGAAGGCGCATGAGAGGCCGGTCTGGCCCGCGCCCAACAGGAACTTGAAGCGCGCGTTGGTGGCCTCGGCCGTGCCGAAGCCCGCGTACTGGCGCATGGTCCAGAGCCGGCCCCGGTACATGTCGGGCCGGATGCCGCGTGTGTACGGCGGCTTCCCGGGCTCTCCGAGCTGCGAGTCGGGGTCCCATCCCTCGAGGTCGCGCGGGCGGTAGACGGGTTTGATCTCGATGCCGGAGTCGGTGCGGCGCTCGTCGTTCGCCATACCGCTCAGGCTACGACTTACGCGGCGGGAGGCGCTTCTCGCGGGTGAGGCATGCAGAGCTCGTCGTACTCGGCGATGACGATCTCGCCTGCGTTCTCACCGCACGCCGGGCACTCGGGGTCGCGGTTGACCTTGAACGTGCGGAACGACTCCTCGAGCGCGTCGTACGCGAGCAGGCGCCCGATCAGGGGGTCGCCCAGGCCGAGGAGCAGCTTGATGGCCTCCATGGCCTGGATGCTGCCGATGATGCCGGGCAGGACGCCGAGGACGCCGGCCTCCGCGCACGACGGCGCCAGCTCCGCGGGCGGGGGCTCGGGGATCATGCACCGGTAGCACGGGCCCTGGTAGGGCGCGAAGACGGTGGCCTGGCCCTCGAAGCGAAAGATGCTGCCGTGGACCACGGGGATGCGCTTCAGCAACGAGGCGTCGTTCACGAGATAACGCGTCGGGAAGTTGTCGGTGCCGTCGACGATGACGTCGTAGCCGTCGATGATGTCGAGGACGTTGTCGGCGCCGAGCCGCACGTCGTAGGTGACGACGTCGACGTCGGGGTTCAGCGCGGTGAGAGTCTTCTTGGCGCTGTCGACCTTGCGCTCGCCGACGCGGTCGACGTTGTGCAAGATCTGCCGCTGCAGGTTGGAATGGTCGACCACGTCCATGTCGATGATCCCGAGCGTGCCGACACCTGCGGCCGCCAGGTAGAGGGCGGCTGGCGAGCCGAGACCGCCCGCGCCGAGCAGCAGCGCACGCGAGCTGAGCAGCTTCTGCTGGCCCTCCTCGCCCACCTCGGGCAGGAGCAGGTGGCGCTGGTAGCGGTTGCGCTGCTCGGGGGACAGGGTCTGGGGCGTCTTCCAGTCGCGACCCTCGTTCTTCCACTTGTTGAAGCCGCCCGCCATGGAGACGACATCGGTGTAGCCGAGGTCGGTCAGCGTCTTCGCGGCGAAGGCGCTGCGGATGCCGCCCGCGCAATACACGACGACCGGCGCGTCGCGGGAGATGCGAGTCTCGACCTGGCTCTCGAGGTGGCCGCGGGGGATGTGCACCGCGCCCGGCAACGCGCCCTGCTCGTACTCGTCGGGCTCTCGCACGTCGAGCACCACCGTCTCGGGTCGGGACGCGATCGCCGCCTCCGCCGTCGCGGTGTCGACCTCCCGGATCTGAGCCTTGGTCTGCTTGAGTAGCTCTCGGAAGCTAGCCATCGTGTCTAAAACCCTACCCGATGAGTCAACATTCCCGAGCCGCCGGCTCACCCCACGATGGCCGGGAGCACCTCGCTGATCGAGCCGCGCAGCACCGCGTCGGCGATGTCGTCGTAGGGCGTGGGCTCCGCGTTCACGATGACGATCCGTGCCCCCGCGGCGTGTGCCAGCGGCACGAGCGCCGCCGCCGGGTAGACGGTGAGGCTCGACCCCACCGCGAGCAGGAGGTCGCACGCGCTGACGGCCCGTTCCGCCCGCTCGAGGTCGTCGGCCACCAGGTTCTGGCCGAACGAGATCGTCGCCGACTTGAGGATGCCGCCACACGACCGGCAGGGCGGGTCCTCCTCGCCCGCGCGCACCCGCTCGAGCGCCCGCTCCATCGGCGCCCGCTCGCCGCACGTCATGCACATCACATGGCGCATGGTGCCGTGCAGCTCGACCACCTTGGCCGGGTCGGTGCCCGCCTGCTGGTGAAGCTCGTCGATGTTCTGGGTGACGAGGGAGTGCAGCTTGCCCTGCCGCTCGAGGGCCACGATCGCCCGGTGGCCGGCGTTGGGCTGCGCCGACCAGGCGGGCGAGTCGAGCCGGTTGCGCCACGCCTGCTTCCGCACGTCGCCGTCCGCCATGTAGTGCTGCAGCGTCGCGGTGCGCTCCGCCCCCGGGTTCTTCGTCCACACGCCCTGCGGTCCGCGGAAGTCGGGGATGCCCGAGTCGGTCGAGATCCCGGCCCCGGTGAGCACGACCACCTGCGCGGCCTCGCCGAGCCAGGCGGCCACCTGCGCGACTTCGTCGTCCACGTTCCCAGCCTATTGACCGCTTCCGGGTCGCTGCTCCCCTCTTGACAGCGCCGTGGTGTTGTAATGAAATATCGTGAAACAGCAGGAGAGTACCGCAGCTGTGAACAGCAGCTGAAGGAGCACGCT
>VAWU01000059.1 GCA_005888325.1 Actinomycetota bacterium | reverse complement strand
CGGGGGCAGATGTCGCTGGTGGAGCACCTCACGGAGCTCCGCCGCCGGCTCATCATCTCCGCGATCGCGGTCGTGGTGGGCGCCATCATCTGCTTCACGCTCTACCCGTTCATCCTCAACTTCCTCATCGGCCCCTACCAGGACGTCACCGGCAAGAAGAACCTCCAGGTCCTCGACCCGCTCGAGGCGTTCGCCACCCGACTGAAGATCGCCGGTTACGGCGGGATCTTCGTCGCCTCGCCGGTCGTGCTGTGGCAGTTGTGGCGGTTCATCACGCCCGGCCTGCACCCGAAGGAGAAGCGCTACGCCATCCCGTTCGTGATCGCGTCGATCGTGCTCTTCCTCTTCGGCGTGTTCGTGGCCATGCAGACGTTCCAGCCCGCCTTGCAGTTCCTCACCGGCGTCGGCGGCAACGACCTCAGCCCCAACTTCACCGCCTCGAAGTACCTGAGCTTCATCATGTTGATGTTCGTGGCATTCGGGGTGGCGTTCGAGTTCCCCATCCTCCTCGTAGCGCTCGAGCTGGCCGGCGTGCTCACGAGCCAGCGACTGCGGAAGTGGCGGCGGCCCGCGATCGTCGTGATCGTGTTCATCGCTGCAGTCATCACGCCCAGCCAGGATCCCTATTCGCTCTTCTTCATGGCGGTGCCGATGTACGTGTTCTACGAGGCCTCGATCCTCATCGGTCGCATCCTGAAGAAGTGACACGCGACGAGTTCGCGAAGGCGTACCCCTTCGGTCTCGACCCCTTCCAGGTGCAGGCGGTCGACGCGCTCGACGACGGGCGCTCGGTGCTCGTGGCGGCGCCAACGGGCTCGGGCAAGACCGTCGTGGCCGAGTACGCGGTGGCGAAGGCGCTCGACGAGGGGGGCAAGGCCTTCTACACCACGCCGCTGAAGGCGCTGTCGAACCAGAAGTACGGTGACCTGTGCCGGCGCCACGGCGGCGCCCGCGTCGGGCTGCTGACCGGCGACAACTCGATCAACGGCGACGCACCGGTGGTGGTCATGACCACCGAGGTGCTGCGCAACATGATCTACGCCGCCTCGCCCGCGCTCCGAGGTCTGCGCTACGTCGTCCTCGACGAGGTGCACTATCTGCAGGACGCCTACCGCGGCCCGGTGTGGGAAGAGGTGATCATCCACGCCCCCGCCCACGTCGACCTGGTGTGCCTGTCGGCGACGGTGTCGAACGCGGAGGACTTCGCGGATTGGATCGAGACCGTGCGCGGGTCGACCGCGGCCGTCATCGAGGAACGGCGCCCGGTCGAGCTGCACCATCTCTACATGGTCGGTGACCGGGGGTCCGACGACCTGCACCTGCTGCCGACGTTCGTCGACAACCGACCGAACCCGGCGGCGGCGCGTCTCGACGCTGCCACCGCGTCACCGAGGTTCCGTGGCGGCCGGCGGGGCCGGCTGCACACTCCTCGCCGGGCCGAGGTGATCGAACGGCTGCGTGACGAGTCGATGTTGCCCGCCATCTACTTCATCTTCAGCCGCGCCGCGTGCGACGACGCCGTGCGTCAATGCCTCCAGCAGGGTCTGCGCCTGACGACGCCCGAGGAGCGGACGGCGATCCGCGCCATCGCCGAGGCCAAGGTCGAGCCGCTCACCGACACCGACCTCGAGGTCCTCGAATACGCACACTGGCTGACGGGGCTGGAGGCGGGTCTCGCCGCCCACCACGCGGGGATGGTGCCTCCGTTCAAGGAGGCGGTCGAGGCGTGCTTCGCCGCCGGGTTGGTGAAGGCGGTGTTCGCGACCGAGACGCTGGCCCTCGGGATCAACATGCCCGCGCGTGCGGTGGTGATCGAGAAGCTGTCGAAGTTCACCGGCGAACGCCACGAGTTCCTCACACCGGGGGAGTACACCCAGCTCACCGGCCGGGCCGGCCGCCGCGGCATCGACGAAACCGGCTACGCGATCGTGCTGTGGTCGCCGTTCGTGCCGTTCGACCAGGTGGCAGGCCTCGCGTCGCGACGCACCTATGCGCTGTCGTCCTCCTTCCGCCCGACCTACAACATGGCGGCGAACCTGGTGCGCCGCTACCCGCCCGATGCGGCCCACCACTTGCTCAACCTCTCGTTCGCCCAGTACCGGGCCGATGCGGATGTCGTGCGGCTGGAGGCGCAGCTCGAGCGCACGCGGCGCGAGCTCGACACCGCGCGCCGCGACGCCGAGTGCGAGCGGGGCGACGTGTCCGCGTACCGCGCCCTGCTCGACGCGGTGGAAGCTGCGCCCGTGGCGCGAGGCGACACGAGGGCGCGCGTCGCCCAGTCGCTCGGGGCGCTCAAGCCGGGCGACGTGCTCGTGCTCCCCGGCGGCAAGTCGGGGGGACGGGTCGCGGTGCTGTCCACCAGCCATCGGGGAGGCGACGACGTGCGCGTCGCCGTCGTCACCCAGAAGGGCGCCTACCTCACGGTGTCGCCGCGCCACTTTCCCGCTCCACCCCGTGCCATCGGGCGGGTGGAGCTGCCCGTTCCCTACACCCCGCGCAACCGTGCCTTCCATCGTTCGGTGGCCGACGCGCTCAGCCGCGCCGAGCTTCGGTCGGAGGTCGTGGACGACGGTGTCGAGCACCTGTCGCGGCGCGACTCACGAACCGGGGGCGCGCTCGCCGAGCTCGGGGCCCATCCGGTCGCGGGGTGCCCCGACGTGCGCCGCCACGTGCGGGCCGCGGGCCGGGCCGAGCGGCTCGAGAAGGACCGGCGCCGGCTGGAGCGGCGCATCCGCGGGCGTACGGAGTCGCTGGCCCGACAGTTCGACCGGGTGCTGCGGGTGCTCGAGGCGTGGGGCTACGTGGACGACTGGACGCTCACGGAGACGGGTGGACAGCTGGCCCGGCTGTACCACGAGAGCGACCTGTTGGTGGCCGAGGCGCTGCGCGCCGGCCTGTTCGACGACCTCGACCCGGCCGCGGTGGCCGGGCTGGCCTCCACCTTCACGTATGAGGCGAGGGGCCCGGGCCCCGGCCCCCAGCCGTGGTTCCCGTCGGCGCCGGTCCGGCGGCGGTGGACCGAGCTCGAGCGCCTGGCAGGGGAGCTGAACCAGGCCGAGGACGAGGCCGGGCTCCCGCTCACCCGCCGGCCCGACGCGGGGTTCTTCGCGCCGGCCTACAGCTGGGCGGCGGGCGATGAGCTGGGCGAGGTGATCGCCGGCGACGAGATGTCGGGTGGCGACTTCGTCCGCAACGTGAAGCAGATCATCGACCTGTTGCGCCAGATCCGCACGGTCGCCCTCGAACCCGCGACCGCCGCGGCGGCGGGCGCCGCCGCCGACCGCCTGTTCCGCGGGGTCGTCGCCGCGTCGTCGGCCCTCGGCCCGGGAGGCCCCGTTCCGTGACGATCCGAAAGGGGGAGGCGTGGGGTCACCCGGGCGCGCTGCCCGAGGACGGGGTGGTGGTCTCGAGCGACCACGAGGCGGCCGACGTCATCGGTCGGGCGCGGCGGGAGGGCCGGCCGTACCCCGCGCTCGGCCTGGTGGGCGGCGATCTGTGCCGGACCCTGGGTGGCACGGCCGGCGCGCCGCGGCTCCGTACGAGCGAGACGGTCACCTTTCCCGTCGATCTCGGCGAGGTGCTCGTCGACGGCCGGCTGCACTTCTTCGTCGCGCACCTCGTGGCGCGCAACCGCTGGTGGACGCGTGCGTTCGTCGCCATGAACGCCCAGTGGGTGGGTGGGCTCAACCTCGGCCCGCGCGCCCACCCCGACGACGGCCTCCTCGACACCTACGACGCTCGCCTCGGCATCACCGACGTCCTCAAGGTGCGGGCCCGGGCCGGCGCGGGCGCCCACCTCCCGCACCCGGGCATCAAGGAGCGCCGCGTGCCCGCCGCCCAGGTGGGGTTCGACCGGCCCCTCACGGTGTGGCTCGACGGCGTGCGCCTGGGCCCCGCGCGCAGCCTCTCGGTGCGGGTCGAGGCCGACGCCTTGACCGTCGTCGTCTGAACAACCCACCATTCTCGGAACGATCCGCGTCCCTCTGACGACGCAAATCTTTCGGAGAACGGGTGGTGCGGCGCCATGGTCGATGTCGAGCTGGTCAAGCAGCGGGTGGCCGACGAGGTCGAGCGGCGGGCCGAAGTGCTCGTCGACGCGTCCCACGAGATCCACGGCCACCCCGAGCTTTGTTACGAGGAGCGCTTCGCCTGCGATCTGCTGGCGTCGCTGTGCGAGAGCGAGGGCCTGGCCGTCGAGCGGGGCGCCTACGGGCTCGAGACCGCGTTCGTGGCCCGGGCCGGCAACGGCGACGGCCCGACGGTCGCGGTGCTCTGTGAGTACGACGCCCTCCCCGGCATCGGCCACGCCTGCGGGCACAACATCATCGCCACCGCCGGCCTCGGCGCGGGACTGGCTGCAGCCGCGGTGGTCTCCGAGACCGGCGGGCGGTTGGTCGTCATGGGAACCCCGGCCGAGGAGGGGGGCGGGGGCAAGATCCTGATGGGCGACGCCGGCGCGTTCGACGGCGTCGATGCGGCGATGATGGTGCACCCGGCAGGGGTCGACCGCACCGAGATCCACGCCATCGCCATCGCCACCTGGGAGGTCGAGTACCGGGGCCAGGCCGCGCACGCGGCGGCGTTCCCGCAGCGGGGCCGAAACGCCCTCGACGCAGCCGTGCTCGGCTACAACGCGGTCGCGGCCCTCCGCCAGCACATCCGCCCGACCGAGCGGGTGCACGGCGTCTTCACGCGCGCGGGCGACAAGCCGAACATCGTGCCCGACCACACGGTGGCCGAGTGGTACGTGCGGTCCGACACCATCCGCACGCTGCAGCCGCTCAAGGCGCGGGTGCTCGCGTGCCTGGAGGCGGGCGCGGCGGCTGCGGGTTGTGAGATGACCTACCGGGCGACCTGTCCCGAGTACTCCGACCTGCACACGAACGCGGCCATGATCGACCTGTACCGGCGGAACAGCGAGCACGTCGGCCGTCCCCTGCGCGACCTCGACGCGAACGACGCGGTGGTCGGCAGCACCGACATGGGCAACGTGAGCTACCTGGTCCCGTCGATCCACCCCATGATCCGGGTGTCGCCACCGAACGTCTCCATCCATTCGCCCGAGTTCACGGGCTACGCGGCGGGCCCGGACGGTGACCGGGCGGTGCTCGACGGGGCCAAGGCGATGGCCATGACGGTGGTCGACCTGTGGCTCCGGCCCGACGCGATGGCCCAGGTACGGGAGGGTTTCGCAGCCGGCGCGGCGGTCCGCGACGGCTCCGGTCGCGAGCCGTAACCTCCCAATCGTGTCGCTGTTCGCCCGCGAAACCTTTACGTCGGACGAGGCCGGCGTGCTCCGGCCCTACTTCACCAACCTCGACCAGCCGGTCTTCGCGCTCGTCAACCTCCCGGAGGTCGTGAAGGGCGCGCTGTTCGCCCGCTACTCCCGGTCGCCGAAGAGCCTACGCCGGCTCTTCCTCGACGAGTTCGTGGGTGAGCTCGACACGAGCGGCGACGCGGGGGTCGACGCGACCGTCGGCCTCAAGCGGGCCGAGGAGCTCTACAACCGGGTCTTCCTCGAGTACGGCGACGACTCGGTCGCCCAGCTCGGCGGCGTGCACCTCGCGTGCGAGCAGGCGTCCAACCTGCTCACCAAGATCCTCGAGTGGGGCCGGCTGATGGCCTATCTCGAGCAGTCGACCCGCTACGTCGCCTACGACACTCGCCTGGGCGGGCGATACCGCTACCACCGTGATCCGCAGCTGCTCGCGTCCTCGCTGGGGACACGCTACGTGGGCGACCTCGACCGGCTCTTCGACACCTACGCGGCGCTCGTGCCGGTGCTGCAGGACTGGTTCCGGGAGCGTCACCCCAAGGACCGTTCCGACTCCGACTTCGTCTACCGGCAGTCGATACGGGCGAAGGCGTTCGACGCGCTCCGCGGCATCCTGCCCGCCGCCTCCGTGTCGAACGTGGGGATCTACGGCACCGGCCAGGCCTACGAGCAGCTCCTCCTCCGGATGCGCGCCCACCCGCTGCCCGAGGCCCGCACGTACTCGGCGCTCATGCTCACCGAGCTGCGCAAGGTCATCCCCTCGTTCCTCACGCGCGTCGACCGCCCGGAGCGCGGCGGCGCGTGGTCGACGTACCTCGAGTCGACCCGCGTGGCCATGGAGGACCTGGCCGCCGAGCTGTTCGCGGGCGACGAGCCGGAGCCGCGTCCTACGGTCACGCTCGTCGACTTCGATCCCGACGGCGAGGACAAGCTCCTCGCGGCGATGCTCTACGCGTACGTCGACCTCCCCGAGGACCAGGTACAGGCGCGGGTTCGGCGGTTGTCGGCCGAGGAGCGCGTCCACCTGGCCCGCACGTACTCGGGCGACCGGCAGAACCGGCGGCACAAGCCGGGACGGGCGCTGGAGCGACTCGCGTACCGCTTCGACGTCCTCTCCGACTACGGGGCGTTCCGCGACCTCCAGCGCCACCGCCTGCTCACCATCGAGTGGCAGCGGCTCACCCCGAGGAACGGCTACGACATGCCCCACGACGTCGCCGACGCCGGGTGCGCAGACCAGTTCGAGGGGGCGATGGCGCGGTCCGCTGCGCTGCACGACGCGCTCGCCGATCCCTTCCCGGAGCAGGCGGCCTACGCCGTGGCCCTGGCCTACCGGCTGCGCTACTCGATCCAGCTCAACGCCCGCTCGGCGATGCACATGCTCGAGCTCCGCACCCAGCCCGCGGGGCACCCGTCCTACCGTCGAGTGTGCCAGGAGATGCACCGCCTCATCGCCGAGCAGGCGGGTCACCCACTCGTCGCCGAGCTGATGGCCTTCGTCGACCACGACGCCTACGACCTCGAGCGCCTGGAGGGGGAGCGACGGGCGGAAGCCCGCCGCACCGGCCAGGCCTAGTGTTGCCTCTGTGGTTGCTGTTGCACGTGTTGTTGTTGTAGTGTCTTTGGCGCGGGCGGGGAACCGGCGATGGTCAGGTTTCTCGTTTGGAGGCATCTCTCGTGCAGGCACGGCCGACGGGGCCGTTCACCGCTCCGCACCTCAGGGTCCCGCACCTCAGGACACAGCTGAGAGGCCTCGCCGCGCTGCTCGTCGTGGGCGTGCTCGCCCTGGCCGGACAGGCGGCGACACAGACCTACGCGGTGCAGCGGGGCGACACGCTCTCGGCCATCGCCCGCCGCTTCGGCGTCAGCGTCGCCGACCTCGTCGCCGCGAACGGTCTCGCCGACCCGAACCACATCCGCTACGGCGCCGGCCTCGCGATCCCGGCCGCGGGCGCGGCGGCCAACGCGTCCGCGGCCGCGCCGCAGGCTGCGCCTGCGACCCACGTCGTGCAGCCGGGCGAGCACCTCAGTGGCATCGCGTCCAGCCACGGCACCACCGTCGAGGCGATCGCCGCGGCGAACGGGCTCCCGGACCCGAACTACGTGGTCGCGGGCTCGCGGCTCGTCCTGCCCGCGCCGCGGGCTCCGGTCGGCCAGGGGCCGAAGGACCTGCAGGCGCGGCCGGACCGCTTACGGCTCGCACCGCGGTTCGCCCATTGGGCGCGCGTCTACGGCGTGCCCGCCGACCTGATGAAGGCGATGGGTTGGTACGAGTCGGGCTGGCAGAACGACGTCGTCTCGGTCACGGGCGCGCGCGGCATCGGCCAGCTGATGCCGGCGACCGTCGTCTTCGTCAACGCGCAACTGCACACGAAGCTCGACCCGAGGCGGCCCGACGACAACATCCGCATGAGCACGCGCTTCATGCGGTCCCTGCTCGACGCGACCGGCGGACGCGTCGACCTCGCCCTCGCCGGCTACTACCAGGGCCTGACGCCGACCCTCGCAGGCAGGATCCTGGAGGAGACCAAACGCTACGTGGCCGGCGTGCTGTCGTTCCGCGCCTCGTTCTGACGAAACCCTCGACCGGTGCTCGACCCCGGTTTTTTCGCGGGCGTTGACCTGCAGCGACGCGCGACGAGGCTGTTCAGAGGGGTCGCATCGCGGGCGTCAGACGCTTGACACTCCCGCCCGCATCGCGGGATAACACACGAGTCCAACGACGCCCGGCTTCCTGTTGGGTGGACTCCGCGACAGCAGCGGAGGGGGCGGTCGACGGGCCACCGATGGGAATTCGGGGGACCAAGTAGAGAACGTCCCAATAACCCATGCGTTCATCACGGTCCGTCCCGGGCCTGCGATGGCGGGTCGGGCCAGCGGACGGTACCAACGCCCGGCCGCGATGACGCTCCGCGCCGGCTGTGGTGAAGCGCGCCGAGGGGTCCGTCGGTGTACCGCGTGCAGAGGGCTATGCTCCCCGCCTCGCACCCACGAGATCCCTTTCGCGATGGCTGACGACGACACCGACGACGAGTTCGAGGAAGCGCCCGAAGAGCCAGACGACATCGACGTCGCCGACCTCGAAGAGCTCGAGGACGACGACGAAGAGGTCCTCCTCGACGACGACGCGCTCGTGGACGACGACGCGCTCGTCGAGGTCGACGACGTCGTCGAGGTCGACGAGGCCATCGTCCCCACCAAGCCGGCGACATCGCCCCGCCGCGCCGCGGCCACCACCGACGACGACGAAGAAGAGGACGACGAGGACGACGAGCTCGATCCCGACGACGTCGAGGCCAGCCTCGACGTGATCCTCAAGGACCGCCTCGTGGTGGCCGATGAGGACGAGGACGAGGACGACGAGGTGCCGGACGCCGACGAGCGCGCCGAGGGGAGCACCAAGGTGCTCCCGAAGCGGCCCGACGAGTTCGTGTGCCAGTCCTGCTTCCTCGTGAAGCATCCGAGCCAGCTGGCCGATCCCGGGCCGGGCCGACGAGGCCTGAGTGGCCTATCGCGTCGTGCTCGTCGGCACCGACGGCTCGCCGCCCGCGATCGCGGCAGTCGACCAGGCGGCGCGGGTGGCGCTCGCGTTCGGGGCGCGCCTCGTCGTCGCGGGCTCCGACGGCGCCCACGTCCGCGCCGGCGTCGAGACGGCCGAGCGCGTCGGGGTGACCGACGTCCGCTCACGGACGCTCACCGGCGAGCCCGCCGACGCGTTGCGTTCCGCGGCCGAGGACGACCGGGCCGAGCTGCTGGTGGTCGGCGCCCAGGGAGCGACGGGCCCGCCCCACCTCCTGGGACACGTGGCCAACGCGGTGTCCCACCGCGCTCCGTGCGACCTGTTGATCGTCGTCCCGACGGGTTGACGGTCGATTTCCCTCGCGCGTCGGGGGTGGGCGAACATCGCGCGGTGAGCGACGAGAAATCGGCCGTCGAGCGGACCCTCGACCTGTTCGTCTTCGCGCCGCTGGGCTTGGCCTTCACGGCCCGGGACCTGGTGCCCAAGCTGGCCGAGGAGGGCCGCCAGGAGGTGCAGAAGCAGGTCAGGACCGCCCGCTTCGTCGGTGAGTTCGCGGTCCGGCGGCTGCGGCGCAGAGCCGACGCCGCCCTGGTCGAGCTGGGCCTCACTCCCGAGCAGCGCGGCAGGGGCGTTCGATCGACGGCACCGCCCAGCCGGTTCGATGGCTCGCCGGCTCCGTCGCACGCTGGCGGGGGCAACGGGCAGTCGGCGGTCGACCGCCGACCTCGACCCGATCCGAACGCGCTCGCCATCCCGGGCTACGACAGCCTGTCGGCGTCGCAGGTCGTCCAGCGCCTCACCGGGTTGTCCCGCCCCGAGCTCGAGGCCGTGCGCGCCTACGAGGAGGCGGGCCGAGGGCGCAAGACGATCCTGACGCGAGTGGCTCAGCTGCAAGCCGCCCCGGGCTGACCGTGGAGGAAGGCGTCCGCGACGCCACGCGTGACGACGTGCCTCGGCTCGTCGAGCTCGCTCGCGCCGCGATCCGGGAGTTGACGCGGATGAAGGGAGGGTCGGTGTGGGCGGCGAGAGAAGCACGCGCCGAGCCCATCGACGACGATCTGGTCGCCGCGATCGACGACCCGGCCCGCTGCGTGCTGGTCGGCACGATCGACGAGGTCCCGATCGGTTACGGCGTCGCGCACGTCGAGACGCTGACGGACCAATCGCACCTCGGAGTCGTCGACGACATCTTCGTCGAGGACGGGGCGCGCGGCATCGGTGTGGGGGAGCTGGTGATGGGGGAGCTGGTGAGCTGGTGCCGCGCCCAGGCGTGTTTCGGGATCGACGTGATGGCGCTGCCCGGACACCGCGCGGCCAAGAACTTCTTCGAGGAGTCGGGTTTCACGGCGCGCAAGATCGTCATGCACCACCGGCTCGGCGAACCGTGAGCACGCGGCCCGAGGTGTGCGTGGGCGCGGTGGCCGTCGACGACGACCGCCTGCTGCTGGTGCGGCGGGGGCACGGGCCGGCGGCGGGGGAGTGGTCGGTGCCCGGCGGCAGGGTGGAGCCCGGCGAGACCCTGATCGAGGCGGTGGTGCGTGAGCTGTGGGAGGAGACCGGTCTCGAGGGCGTGTGCGACCGCTTCGTGGGCTGGGTCGAGCGCATCGACGACGAGAACCACTTCGTGATCCTCGACTTCGCGGTCACCGTGCTCGACCCGGCCGCGGTGCCCGTCGCCGGTGACGACGCGGCGGAGGCGGCGTGGGTGCCGCTCACGGAGCTGGGCGACTACCGCGTCGTCGACGGGCTGGTGGAGTTCCTGCGCGACCACGCGATGGTCTGACGCGGGTCCCTCAGCGCCCCTTCCAGCGCGGCGGGCGCTTCTCGACGAACGCGAGTGGCCCTTCGCGGAAGTCCTCGGTGCGGACGACCGCGCCGATGGCCGCCCGGGTGATCTCCCAGCCTCGTTCGTCGCCCTCCCCGGCCGACTCGAGCACGACCTTCCGGGTCTGCCACACCGCGACCGGGGCGTTGGCGCAGATGCGCTCGGCCAGGGCCAGCGCCGCCTCGAGGGCCTCACCGGGCGGGACGAGCTGATTGACGAGGCCGTGCAGATGGGCGCGCTCCGCGTCGATCGGGTCGCCCGTGAGCGCGACCTCCAGTGCGATGTTGCGGGGCACCGCACGAGGCAGGCGGAAGAGACCCCCGGCCGCGGCGACGAGGGAGCGCTTGACCTCCGGCAGCCCGAAGCTCGCCTCTCGCGACGCGACGATGAGATCGCACGCGAGCGCGATCTCGCAGCCGCCCGCGAGCGCGAGCCCGTCGACGGCGGCGACCAGCGGCTTGCGTCGCTCGCGCCGCACGAGCCCCGCGAACCCGCCGCGCTCGGTCTCCATCTCCGCGATGCCACCCGTCGCGATCAGCTTGAGGTCGGCACCCGCGCTGAAGACCGGACCGGTCGCGGCGATGACGCCCGCCCACAGCTCGTCGTCCGCCTCGAGTCGGTCGATGCCCTCCTCGATCCCGTTGGCCACCGCGCCGTTCACCGCGTTGCGCGCCTCGGGGCGGTTGATGGTGAGGATGGCGACTCGACCGCGTGTCTCGTATCCGACCATGGCCGGGACCCTACGCGAATCCACCACGTGCGCGACGAGGACCGTTACCGTCGAGGTCACGCGTCCTCAACGCCATCCTTCGCCCCCGGGCCATCTGCAGTGCCCGTTCTGTCACGCCTATGAGGTGGGCCGGCTCTTCGTCGCACCCGGCCACCTCGACGCCTGCGAGTGCGTCTCGTGCGGGGCGTGTTGGGAGGAGGATGCGCACACCGGCAAGTACCGCGGGCGCTCGCGCCCGTCGTCGGTGTTCGTGCGCCGCCGCTGAGCGGCGTGCGAGTCTAGGCCGGCTCGGGGGGAGACGGCGGGGGAGCAGTGGCGGCCACGGGCGGTCGGGGTGGACGCGGCGGGCGAGGCGGCCGAGGCGGCCGGACCGGGCGCCCCGAGGCGCCGACGGCGGGCCGGTCGATGCCCAGCAGGGCCACGAGGGCCGGCACGCGCGGTGCCGCCTGGCGGGCCGCGGCGAGCAGCGCGTCGTCGCGTTCGGCCGGCAGCGACTGCGGCTGCACCGTCTTGCGCACGGGGGAGGACACCACCGCCTCCAGCACCGCCGCCCAGCGATCGGGGGCCACGTCCGCGGCCATCGCCGCGCCGGCCGCGTCGGTGAGACGGGTCGCGAGCTCGGCCGGGAACGTGGTGCCGGGCTCGGGCGGGCGCCCGGAGGTGCGCAGGGCCCGGACGACGCGACCCTCGTCGAGCGACTGCGTGATCTCGGCGAGCCAGGTGGTGCGTTGGTCGTCGCTCCTGCGTTGCAACGCGTCGCGCAGCGTCGAGGCGAGGGCGCGGGAGGCGTCGTCGCGCGCCACGCTCTCGGAGCCGGTGACCACGGCTCGCAGGTCTCGCAGGGCGATGTCGTCGACGCTGCCGACGGCCGCCTCGGCCCGGTCGCGCCACTCCGCGGCCCGCAGGCGGGGGAGCAACTCCTCGGCCATCGCCAGCAGCGCGTCCGCCTTGATGGTGGGCTCGCCCGCCGCCCGGGCCTGGGTGTTCTGGTCGAGCACGGCCTGGCGCACCGCGGGGAGTCCGCCGCGCAGCACCTGCTCGGCCACCGGTCGTTGCTCGGGCGCGAGCGCCGCGAGCACCTCATCGCGGTGCACGCGTTTGGGCTGCAGGCGCTTGGGTCGGGGCGTCGGCTCGGGATGGGCCGCGGGACGGGATGACCGCTCGCCGCCCACCGGGCGGGTCGGTCGGTCGCGGACGCTGCGATCGCTGCGGTCAGGGCGGTCGCCGCCAGCGGGGCGGCCCGCTCGCTCGGGTCGGGCCGGTCGGCCGGGTCGCTCGCGTTGCTCCGGTCGCGCGGCCGCGTCGGCGCCGCGTTCGGCTGTGCGTCGCCGGCGCTCACCGTCGCGATCGCGGTCGCGACGCCGCTCGTCGTCACGACGCGGGCGCCGGTCGTCGCTGCGCTCGCGCTTCGGCACCAGGCTCGACGTCACGGTCGCCGCCTC
Source organism: Actinomycetota bacterium (assembly GCA_005888325.1). Classification (NCBI taxonomy): domain Bacteria; kingdom Bacillati; phylum Actinomycetota; species Actinomycetota bacterium. The sequence goes on along the minus strand of VAWU01000059.1, from coordinate 16,143 downwards.
GCGGGGCGGTCCGATGACCTCGAGGCGCTCGGGCTCGCTGCGGGCCGACTTGGGCGGCACCACCGAGGTCACGAGGATGCGGTCGATCTCGAACTCGGCCTCGGCGCGGACGACGTCGCCCACGCGGGCGCCTTCGTAGAGGATGGCGGCGTCGAGCACACCCTTGGGTTGCCTCGCACCGGCCGCCCGCCACGTCCACGTGTCGTCGTCACGGGCGCTCGTCAGCTCGATGTCGATGCGACGTGCCATCCCCGGTCCAAGCTAGCGTCCTCACCGGACAGCGGTGGGCGAGCGCGCCGCCCCGTCGCCCTGTACGCGCACGGCTGAACGCCGATAATGCCCGTTATGTAAAGTCGACAAGGCAGCAAGCTACGTACGAGTGACGGCCGCGCGCCGCGGTCGGTCAACGGGTGGGCGCTACCATCGCCGGGTTGCGTACGCGCCTGTCACTCGCACCCGCATGGGTGCCGCCGGCCGCCGTCGCCGTCGGCGCGACGCTCGCTTGCGTGGTGCTGGCGACACTCGATCCCCGCAAGGAGGGGTTCTACCCGCGCTGTCCTTTCCGCGCGGTCACCGGCCGGGCGTGCGCAGGGTGCGGCGTCACCCGTGGCCTGCACGAGCTGCTCACCGGGCACCCGATGGCGGCCCTGCGGCTGAACCTGCTCCTCGTCGTCCTCGTCCCGGCCACGCTGTACGGGTACGCGGCATGGGCGCTCCCCCGCTGGCGGGGCCCGAAGCTGCGGACCTTCACGCTCACGCAACGCAACATCGTGGGCGGCATCGCCGTGCTGCTGCTCTTCACGCTGCTGCGCAACCTGCCGTGGGAGCCGTTCCGCAGCTACTCGTCGCTGAGCTGACGCACTGAAGGAAAAGAGGGCGCCGTCGCGACGGCGCCCTCTTTCGCGTGCTCGTCTTCGACCTACGCGGGCGGCGTGAAGCTGAAGTTCTGCTTGGGGACGACGATGACGACCGTCTTGAACACCTTGTCGACCAGGCGCTGCTTCTTCGGGTCCCAGAGAGGGAACAGCGCGTCGATGAGGTTGGCGATGCAGTAGGTCAGGACGCCGACGATCGTGATGAAGTAGCGGCCCAGCGCGACACCGACGCCGACCGGCTGCAGGGTCGTCTCCGAGACGAGCTTGGTGCCGACGAGGCGCTTGCCGGGCGTCTGGCCGGTCTCGCCCTGCTGCATGTTGATGAAGATCGCGTAGCCGAGGGGGATGATGCCCACGAGCAGGCTCAGGATGAACGACTGCACGGCCGCCTGGATGATGCCGACCAGGATGCTCGGTGCCACGTAGTCGATGAGGGCGGCGAGCACCCGCATCGGCCATTCCGCCAGCTCCGGGCCCTGCCACGCGCCGGATCCCACGGCCCCGCCGTACCCGCTCGCGCCGTAGGACGGCGGCGGGGGCGGGGGCGGCGGGGGCGGGGGTGGTGGTGGGGTCGAGCCCAGCCCCGGGTCAGGGGGAGGGGTGGGGGGGATGTCGGTCACGGCGACTCCTTGGTTTGGGAAGCGCTGATCGGCGGCGCTGTCGGTCCGGAAGCTCGGAGGTCGGAAGCTCCGTAGGCGTGAAGCGCGTCTCGGGAACGAGGCCCGCCGTCGAGCCGAGTAGCCCTTGGCGCGGAACGGTAGCATCGCCCCCACTGAGGGTCACGGATTCGCTCGGGTCCGTACCTCGTAAGATCAGCGCGCTCATCACCGCCCGGAGGTCGTCGACCGATGCCCGACTCACCCGCTCCCACCCTGACGCCGCCGACGTTCGCCTCGGTGCACGACGAGCGCCTGCACCGCAAGCAGCGCCTGGCCGCCGCGTTCCGGCTCTTCTCCCGCTTCGGGTTCGACGAGGGCGTCGCCGGCCACATCACCGCCCGCGACCCCGAGCACCTCGACCACTTCTGGGTCAACCCGTTCGGCATGCATTTCGGCCACATCCGGGTCTCCGACCTCATCCTGGTGAACGACCGCGGCGACGTCGTCGAGGGCGACCACTTCGTCAACACGGCCGCCTTCGCCATCCACTCGCAGGTGCACGCGGCTCGCCCCGACGTCATCGCCGCGGCCCACGCCCACTCCGTGTACGGCAAGACCTGGTCGTCACTGGGGCGGCTGCTCGACCCCATCACCCAGGACGTGTGCGCGTTCTACGGAGACCACTCGCTCTTCGACGACTACACCGGTGTCGTGCTCGACCTCGAGGAAGGGAAGCGCATCGCCCACGCGCTCGGTGAGAGCAAGGCGGTGATCCTGCGCAACCACGGGTTGCTCACCGTCGGGCAGACCGTCGACGAAGCCGCCTGGTGGTTCATCACGATGGAGCGCTCCTGCCAGGCGCAGCTCATGGCCGAGGCGGCGGGCACCCCGGTGCTCATCGACCGCGAGAACGCGGCGCGCACCGCGGGCCAGGTGGGCATGCACGCGGCCGGCTGGTTGAGCTTCCAGCCGCTCTACGCCCGGATCGTCCGCGAGCAGCCCGACCTGCTCGACTGACCGTGCGCTCCCCCGTCGGGCCCTGACGTCGTGACGCTCCCGCACGGCCTCGACTGGCCGCTCCGCTTCGGCATCTTCCTCGCGCCGTTCCACCCCACGGGCCAGAACCCCACCCTCGCCCTCGACCGCGATCTCGAGCTCGTCCAGCGGCTCGACGCGCTCGGCTTCGACGAGGCGTGGATCGGTGAGCACCACTCCGCCGGCTACGAGCTCATCGCGTCGCCCGAGGTGTTCATCGCGGTGGCGGCGGAGCGCACCCGCCGCATCAAGCTCGGTACCGGCGTGAGCTCGCTCCCCTACCACCACCCACTCCTGCTCGCCGACCGCATGGTGCTGCTCGACCACCTCACGCGCGGCCGCGTCATGCTCGGCGTCGGCCCCGGTCAGCTCACCTCGGATGCGCACATGCTCGGCATCGAGCCCCTCCGGCAACGGCCGATGATGGAGGAGAGCCTCGAGGCCATCGTCGCGCTGCTCGCGGCCGACGAGCCGGTGACCCGCCACGCGGGCTGGTTCACCCTGCAGGACGCGCGGCTCCAGCTGCGCCCCTACAGCCACCCCTGCTTCGACATCGCCGTGGCGGCCACGATCTCGCCGTCGGGGCCGCGGGCGGCGGGGCGCTTCGGCCTCGGGCTGTTGTCGATCGCCGCGACGCAGCAGCAGGCCTTCGACCTGCTCGGCGGGCACTGGCAGGTGATGGAGGAACGGGCGGCCGAGTTCGGCGCCGTGGTGGACCGCCGCAGATGGCGGCTCGTCGGCCCCGTGCACCTCGCCGACACCGAGGAGCAGGCCCGGCGCGACGTGCGCTTCGGTCTGGAGGACTTCGGTCGCTACTTCCGGCACATCCTGCCGGTGGACCCGACCGGCGGCGCGGATGACTTCGACGGCATGCTCGACTTCCTCACGGCCACCGGGTTCGCGGTCGTGGGGACGCCCGACATGGCCGTCGCCCAGCTCGAGCGCCTGGTCAAGCAGTCGGGGGGCTTCGGCACCTTCCTCGTGTTCGCCCACGAGTGGGCCGACCGCGAGGCGACCCTCCGCTCCTACGAGCTGTTCGCCCGTTCCGTCATGCCCCACTTCCAGGGCTCGCTCGCGGGCCCGGAGGCGTCGGGCGAGTGGGTCAGGGCCAGCGGCGGTCGGTTCGTGCAGGCCGCCGCCAACGCCATCGGCCAGGCCATGAGTGATCACCAGCAGGAGCAGGCGGCGCGCGCCGCGCCAACGTGATCCCGACTCGGTCGTCGACGCGCGAGATCGCGCGTCGCGTCCGCGCCGATCACTCCTGGTGAGTCACAAGCCGTAGGTCACAACGGTTGGTCGCGAGCGCGGCAATCCCGGCGCGTTCTCGGGAGTCTCCCACGGGCCTTCGTGCTCGACGCGGATGGTGGCCGCCGCGTCCACGTCGGGCCCGTCGATGGTACCCGGGCGACCCACGTTGGCCATGGGTCACTTTGCCGACATTCCGCGCACGCTCGGCCCATGGGGCGCGGCGATGCCGCGGGAACAGCACGACGTTACGCCTCCGGGCGTTGTGGGGACATGAGTCGATCGACCTATTGCAGCGACCTCGCGATTTCGTCTGTAGTTCAAGCGTTGTTCGACTGCGAGAGAGCAGGGAACGCGGGTGCGATCTCTCGCAGGACAGTTCCTGGAAGAAGGGTTCTGCAACTGTGCAGTTCATCGACGACGGGACGAAATTCGGGTTTGACCGTGGGCTCTGGGTGGGGATCGCAGAGTCGCTCGAGGGGGAAGGTTGTACTTCATGATCAGCGGACGTGAAGGTCGCCGCGCCGCACTGCACGGGCGCGGGTGGGAGAGAAGTCGCGCGAGCGACGGGGTGCCGACGTTGAGTGGCGCGACGCGCCGGCGCGCGCCGAGCACGGTCAGCCTCATCATCCCGGCGCTGAACGAAGCCGCGAACATCGAGTGGGTGCTCCGGCGCGTCCGTGGCGGTGTCGCCGACGAGGTCCTCCTGGTCGACGGCCTCTCACTCGACGACACCGTCGCGATCGCCAAGGCCACGATGGCCGAGATCGTGATGGTCCACGAGCACAAGCCCGGAAAGGGCGCCGCGCTCCGCGCCGGCTTCGCCGCCGCGACGGGCGACATCATCGTCATGCTCGACGCCGACGGCAGCATGGACCCGGCCGAGATCTCGATGTTCACCGACGCGGTCCGCGCCGGCTACGACTTCGTCAAGGGCTCCCGGCATCTGCCCGACGCGGGATCCGAGGACCTCACCTGGCTGCGAGCGTTCGGGAACAAGGCCCTCGGTACCGCGGTCAACGTGCTCTACGGCACGAAGTTCACCGACCTGTGCTACGGGTTCATGGCCTTCCGTCGTGACTGCCTGGACGCGCTCGACCTCACCGCCGACGGGTTCGAGATCGAGACGCAGATGGTCGTCAACGCGGTCAGGGCGGGCCTGCGGATCGCCGAGGTGCCGAGCTTCGAGCTGATGCGTCGCTCCGGACAGTCGAACCTGCGCACGTTCCGTGATGGCCGGCGCGTGTTGCGGACGCTGGTCGAGGCGCGCTTCGCCCCGGCTCGTCGTCGGCCCATCGCCAAGGTCCTCGACCTCACCGAGCCCGCAGTCATCGACCTCACGGAGCTCGACGGCATCAATCGGGCGCACAGCCTCCAGACCAGCACCTGAGGAAGTAGGCCTCCCTGCCAGCGCTGCCGATCTCAGTCGTCATCTGTGCGTACACCGAACGGCGGTGGGACGACCTCCTGGCCGTCATCGCCTCGGTCCGGCAGCAGTCGAGCCCGCCGTTCGAGGTCATCGTCGTGGTCGACCACAACGACGACCTGCTCGAGCTGCTGGGAGCACATGTCTCGGGCATCAACGTCGTCGCCAGCACGCGGTCGCGTGGCCTGGCCGGCGCGCGCAACACGGGCGTCGCGGTCGCGACGGGGGCGGTCGTCGCGTTCATCGACGACGACGCCGTGGCCGACCCGGACTGGTTGAAGTTCCTCGGCGCGGCGTACGCGGACGACGGCGTGCTCGGCGTGGGCGGCGCGATCGAGCCCGCCTGGCAGCACGGCCGCCCCGACTGGTTCCCGGCGGAGTTCGACTGGGTCGTCGGCTGCACCTACCGGGGCATGCCCGAGTTCGCGGGACCGGTCCGCAACCTGATCGGTGCGAACATGTCGTTCCGGCGCGAGGTGTTCGATGTCGTGGGGGGCTTCAACGAAGGCGTCGGCCGGGTGGGCAGCGTCCCGCTCGGGTGTGAAGAGACCGAGCTCTGCATCCGCGCCGGCTCGCGCTGGCCCGGGCGCACGTTCCTCTACGAGCCAGAGGCGCGGGTCGAGCACAAGGTGCCGGGCGACAGGGGCCGCTGGTCGTACTTCCGGGCCCGCTGCTACGGCGAAGGCCTCTCGAAAGCCGCGGTCTCCCGTCTCGCGGGAGCGACGCGGGGCCTCCAGTCGGAGCGCGCCTACGTCCGTCGCACGCTGCCGCGTGGCGTCGTCCGGGGACTGAAGGACGGGTTCGGGGCCGATCGTCACGGCCTGCGTCGGGCCGGCGCCATCACCTTCGGCCTGGCCGCCACCACCGCGGGGTACGCGCGGGGCCGCCTCGACCGGCGCCTGCAGCTCCCTGCGCCCGAGATCGCACGGCACATCCAGAAAGGCACGTGAGGCTCATGGCGCGGTGGATCGAGTTCAACATCCACGACCGGGTCAACATGCGCGTGGCGCGTCAGGCGCCGACCGCCAGGCAGATGAAGGAGATGTTCGCTCCGTTCATCTGCGACGATCCTGCCGGGCCGCACGACATCACGGTCACGGGCGAGCTGGAGCCCATCGTCGAGGGCTCCTACGGCGAGCACGAGTACGAGTACACCGAGGACGCGCTCTACATGAGCGACGGCAAGGTGCAGATCGTGCGTCACGGCGGGGAGCTGCGTGTCAACGGCACGCGGGAGATGCTCACCACCGTGCTGCCCCTGGTCGACCGGGTGGCGACGACGCGGGGCGCCGCCATGATGCACGCCGCCTACGTGGACTACCAGGGTCACGGCGTCTGCATGCCGGCATGGGGAGGCGTGGGCAAGACGAGCACGGTGGCCAAGCTGCTCGAGCTCGACGGCGTCGGGTTCATGGGCGACGACTGGGGCTTCCTCACCGACGACGGTCGGATGCTCGGCTATGCCAAGCCCATGTTCATCAAGCCGCACCACCGGACGATCTATCCTCACCTCTTCGCCGAGAAGCGCAAGCCGCTGGTGCCGTCGAGGCTCTCGAGGCCGATCGCGAAGCTCACGACCGTCGTGCACCCGTTGATCACGCAGTACCCGCGCCTCGCGGGCGTCACGCGCAAGTGGTCACCCGAGCACATGATGCACACGCCCCAAGACGCGTTCCCGGGTGCACGCATCTCGACCGACGTGCCGCTCGACATCCTCATCTTCGTCGAGCGGTTCAACGCCTCACATGTCTCGCTCCAGGAGACCGAGGAGTCGTGGATGGTGTCCCGGCTGATCGGCAACTTCCACACGGAGATGAGCTTGCATTCCCGTGAGGTGGTCGTTGCCATGGGCGCCACCGGGCTCGTGCCCATCGAGACCTTCTTCGACGACAAGCGCACGGTCTTCCAGCGCGCGGTCGCCGGCAAGCCCACGTATCTGCTGCGGGTTCCCGCATCGTTCCCCGCCGACCAGGCCTCCGACGTCATCGTCGAGCACCTGCAGAAGGCGATGGCCGACGCGGGGGTCCTCTAGGGTCGCAGCCGTGCTCGACGTCTCGGTCGTCGTGCCCGTCCGCAACGCGGAGGGCCTGCTCGAGGACTGCCTCGCGTCGATCGCGCGTTCCGAGCCGCGTGAGATCGTCATCGTCGACGGCAGGTCGACCGACCGCACCCTCGAGCTGGCGCGCGGTTTCACCGACCGCATCCTGTCCGACGAGGGCCGGGGACTCCCCGCGGCGCGCCTGATGGGCGCGGAGGCGGCCCGGTCGCGATGGGTCGCGCTCGTCGACGCCGACGTCGTCCTGCCCGACGGCTCGCTCGCGGAGCTGGTCGAGGAGTTCAAGGCGGACGGGTACACCGCGCTGCAGGCAGGTCTGCACAGCGTGGGGGGCGGCGAGTACTGGGGTGAGGCGCTCGCCAACCACCACCGCACGGGCAGGAGCAAGAACTGGTTCGGCCTGGTCGCCACCATCTTCGAGCGCGAGCAGCTCCTCCGCCACGGGTTCGACGACCGCTTCTCGTCGGGTGAGGACATCGAGCTCCGCTGGCGGCTCGAGCAGGCCGGGCACAAGATCGGCGTGTCGAAGCGCACCGTGGTCCAGCACCGCTTCGAGCCGGGATGGGACTTCGCACGCGGCCAGTGGCGCGCCGACGGCAAGGGGCTCGCGCGGATGGTGTCGAAGCACGGACTGCGCGGCGCCGTCCTGCTGGCCATGCCGCTCGCGGGTGGGCTCCGCGGCATCGGGCTCAGCCTCGCTCGCCGCCAGCCGAGATGGGTCCCGTACTACCTCTGCTACACGTTCTTCAACTACACGGCGATGTTCGGAGAGCTGCTGGCCCGGCGTGAGCGAGGGCGCGGGCGCGTGGCCCAGCCGCACGCCACGTGATACGCAAGGAAGCCATGGGCCGCGGGTCGATGGTGCGGAACTCCCTCGGGATGATCACCGGCCGCGCCGCGTCGATGGCGCTGGGCTTCCTGTTCTGGCTCCTCGCGGCCCGGCTCTTCCCGGCCGACAAGGTCGGCCTCACCGCGGGCGTGGTGTCGGCCATGATGCTGTGCACCCAGCTGGCCCTCCTGGGGATCGGCTCCGCCTTCATCGCGTACTTCCCTCGTCACCAGCAGAAGCCGGCCGCCCTGGTCGACACCGCCGTCTCCATCGTCGTGATCGCGTCGCTCGTGGCCGGTGCCCTCTTCCTGGTGACCGCGAAGTTCTCGTTCCACGAGCTGCGCGTGGTCGGTGGCTCGGCGCTCTACGTCGTCATGTTCCTCTCGATGTGCGTCTTGGGCACGCTCAACATCCTGCTCGACCAGGTCTCGATCGCGATCGGTCGGGGCGGGCAGGTGCTCACCCGCAACGTCGTCTTCGGCGGCGTCACGGTGGTGTTGCTCCTCGTGCTGCACACGATCGCCCACGACGCCAGCTCGCTCGCCCTGTTCTCGCTCTGGATCGGTGGTGGCGTGGGCGCGTGCGCGCTGGGCGCTTCCCAACTCTGGCGGTCGCTTGACGGCTACCGCTACCGGCCCCGGCTCGAGCACGGGTTACGCGCCCCGCTGGTGCGCGTGGGTCTGCCCAACCACCTGCTCACCCTCACCGAGCGGGCGCCCGGGCTGATCCTCCCGATCCTCGTCACCGAGCTCCTCTCCCCCACCCAGAACGCGTACTGGTACGCGGTGTGGATGATGGCCTGGGTCGTCTACATCATCCCCATCTCGATGGGAATGGCCCTCTTCGCGGAAGCGTCGCACCGTCCCGAGTCGCTGGCCCGGGCGGTCCGGTCGGGCGTGGGTACGTCGTTGCTCTTCGGGGTGGCGTCCGCGGGAGCCATCGCCGTGCTCGCGGACCCGCTCCTCGGGCTCCTCGGCGCTCGCTATGCGGACGCGGGCGCCACTCCCCTGCGCATCCTGCTCATCGCGTTCGTGCCGCTCACGCTCGTGCAGGTGTACTTCGCCTCGTGCCGCGCGACCGGCAAGCTCACCGAGGCGATCGTCACCGGAACGGTGAGTGGGGTGGTGGCGGTGGGCGCGGCTGCGGCCGCGGCTCGGTCCGGCGGGCTGGCGGGCATGGCGTGGACATGGGTCGCGACGCAGTGGGTGACCGGGCTCTGGGCGCTCGTCCGTTTGCGCTCCCTGAGCCGACTGCATGCCGAGGTCGACCCGGAAGCCACGCGCGCAGTCGAGCCCGCCGCCCTCGCTGTCAGCGCGGGGTGAGCTCCGATGCGCACTGAGGATCGCACGGGCGCGTCGCTCCCCGCCGCGCCCGGTGGTGGCCCCGCACGCCCCGCGGCGCTGCCGTTGCTGCCGACGCTCGAGTCCGCCTGGCCCGCGCTGTGCGCAGTCGTCGCGGGGCTCTGCCTTTGGCTGTGGGCGGGTGCGATCGGCGACGTCAACCCGCGTCAGATCAACGACATCGGGTTGGCGTCGGTGCTCCCGGGGCGGGTGCTCTTCGCCCTCATCCTGCTGTCCGTCAGCTTCTGCGTCCTCCTCCACCGGCGTCCTCTCAACATTCCCGTGGCGGCCCTGCACCTCGGGATCCTCATCTTCATGCTGTACGGGATGACGTCGTTCATCGAGGAGGTCCCGCGCTTCGCGGTGTCGTGGCGTCACGCCGGCGTCGCCGACTACCTCGTTCAGCACGGCCGCGTCGACCCCAAGATCGACGCGTACTTCAACTGGCCCGGCTTCTTCGCGCTGGCGGCGCTGTTCACCAAGCTCACCGGCTACAAGAACCCCATCTCGCTGGCGGCGGACGCTCCCATCTACTTCAACCTGCTCTACCTGGGCGCGGTCGCGATGATCATCCGCTCCGCGACCTCCGACGCCCGGGTGGTCTGGTTGGGCTGCTGGATCTTCTTCATCAGCAACTGGGTGGGCCAGGACTACTTCTCACCCCAGGCGCTGTCCTACTTCATCCACCTCGTGATCCTGGGCTTGTTGCTCACGTGGTTCCGGCGCGAGCGCTACCGCAGCGCCGACGGTGACGTCGCCGAGGGCGCCCTGCTCCCGAGCGGCACCGGGTGGCAGCGCGTCGGGCTGCTCGCGGTGGCGATCATCCTCTTCGCCTCGATCGTCCCGAGCCACCAGCTCACGCCGTTCGCCACGGTGGGCAGCGTCATCGCCCTCGTCGTCTTCCGGCGCACCACCGCGCGCGGGCTCTACGTGCTGATGCTGGTGTTGCTCGTCACCTGGCTGAGCTTCGCCGCCGTCGACTACCTGTCCGGCCACATCGCCCGCCTCACGTCCGACGTCGGCAACGTCTCGGGCAACACGACGGCCAACGTCAGCGAGCGCCTGACAGGCAGCCCCGACCATCTCTTCGTGATCCGCATCCGTCTGGTGATGACGGCGGGGTTGTGGGGCCTGGCCCTCCTCGGCGTCACCCGCCGGCTCGGACGCGGTCATCGCGACCTCACCTTCGCCCTGCTCGCAATGGCACCGTTCCCGCTGCTGGGCCTGCAGGGCTATGGCGGCGAGATGCTCCTGCGCGTCTACCTGTTCAGCCTTCCGTTCGTGGCGTTCTTCGTCGCCTCGCTGTTCTACCCGTCGCTGACGTCGCGCTCGTCGTGGACGACCACCGGGCTCGCGTCCCTGGTGTCGATCGCGCTGCTCGGCTCCTTCCTGTTCGCCCGCTACGGCAACGAGAAGGTCAACCAGTTCACCGGGCAGGAGCTCCAGGTCGTCGACCGGCTGTACAAGATCGCACCGAAGGGGGCGCTGCTCGTCGCGGGCTCGGTGAACGTGCCGTGGCGTTCGCAGGGCTACAACGACTACCGCTACCTCACGCTCACCAAGGTCGCGGCCGATGAGGGCCAGAGCCTGCCGCGCCTCGCAGATCTGCTGACGGCGATGCGGCGGCCCCGAGACGGCTGCGCGTTCGTGCTGCTCAGCCGCTCCCAGAAGACCTACACCGACCTGCTCGGTATCTGGCCGCCGGGCACGTTGAGCCGGCTGGAGCAGCAGATCTTCAGCTCACCCCTGTTCTCACGCGTGTACTCGAGCGACGACGCCGCCATCTTCCGGCTGGACAAGAGCGTGAAAGGAGCACCCGATGACCCGTCGAAGCCTGACGTGGCCCGCAGCAATTCTCCTGTCGACTGCCGCCGTTAGCGTCGTCACGTACGCCGGCATCTGGCCGTCGGCGCGCCCGGTCGTGGCGGTGCCCTTCCTCGTGCTCTGCCCGGGCCTGGCCTGGGCCCGTCTCTTACGGGTGGACAACGAGGTGAACACCGTCATGCTGGGCGTTGCGCTGAGCCTGGCCATCGACACGATCGTGTCGACCGCGCTCCTGTACGCGCACCAACCCTCGGTGCAAGTCAACCTCGGCGCGCTCGTCGCGATCACGGTCGGCGGCCTGCTGGCGGATCCCGACCTCCGTCAGCTGCAATTCCTCCGGCGACCGCTCCCGGAGCGGGGGGTGGCCACGTGACGATCCTCGTCAGCAACCTCACGCTCGACCTCATCCGCTCCCGCACGTCGCTCGGCACGGGCGTCGATGCGGTGGCGGCCATCGCCGTCGTGATCCTGCTCATGGAACGCGAGCTGCTGCGCGCCTACGAGAGCCCGAGCTGGAGCTTCCAGGCCCGCACCCTCGACAACGCGGTGTTCCCGCTTCTGATGATGTTCGTGGTCGTCGTCATCGCCCACATGGCGGAGTTCCTGTGATCGAGGCGTCGACACTCCCGCGGTGGGTTCGCGCCCCCGACCTGACCGTCATCAGCGCGTACCTCGCCGCCATCGCCGGCGCCGAGCTGTTGACTTCGTTCGTCAACGCCGAGGCGGGCATGGCCGTGCACGCCGTCCTCCTCCTCGTCCTCTTGAACCACTCGATGGTCCTCGGCCCGCTGCCGGTACCGCCGCAGACGAGCTCCGAGCCCTCGCGTGGGCTCGTCCCGCTGCTCGCCCTGCTCCCGCTCGCGCGGCTGTTGAGCCTCACCATGCCGACGCGCGGGCTCGCGCCGGTCTTCTGGTTCCTGCTCATCGGGGTGCCGTTGCTGACCGGGGTCGTGCTGATCGCCCGCTACATCCACTTCAGCCCGGTCGACGCCCGGATCTGGGGGTGGTCGCTCCAGCAGGGTCTCATCGGGGCCACCGGCATCCCCCTCGGCATCATCGCCTACGTCGCGTTCCATCCGGTGCCCGTCGTCAAGAGCCACGAGCTCCCCTACCTCATCATCGGGGCCGGGATCCTCCTGGTGTTCCTCGGCCTGCTGGAAGAGCTGATCTTCCGCGCCCTCCTGCAGCCGTACCTGTGCTCCCTGTACGGCGCGTCGCGCGGTGTGCTGATCACTGCCGCCATGTGCGCGGTGCTCAGCAGCGGCTCGCGCTCGCCCGTGACGATGCTGTTCACCTTCGTCGTCGCCCTCTGCTACGGGTGGCTCGTGCAGACCAACCGCTCGATCATGGGCGTGGCGATCTCCCACGGCGTCATCGGCATCCTGACGGTCCTGGTGCTGCCGAACCTCTAGTGCGCGACGTCGTCATCGTCAGCGACCTTCACCTGGGCGCCCACGACGACTCGTACTACGACGACGCGTTCTCCCGCTTCGTCGACCAGCTTCACGGCTCCGGCGCCGACCTCCTCCTGCTCGGCGACGCGCTCGACTTCCTCGAGGCTCGTCCGCGCGCCACCGGTGAGAGCAAGCGGATCGACACGTCCGAAGCGGCGGCGCGCACCACGCTCGACTGGATAGGCCTGCGCCACGCACCGTTCTTCGCCGCCCTCGGACGCTTCGCCGCCGAAGGCCGGCGCGTCCACGTCGTGCCGGGCAACCACGACCTGGAGCTCCTGCGCACCTCGACGCAGGACCGCTTCCGTGAGCTGGTCGGCGCCGGAGGTCGCAGCCACCCCGGGTCGGTGACCTTCCACCCGTGGATCTTCCACGTACCCGGCCTCTTGTATGCCGAGCACGGCCACCAGTACCACGACATCAACGCGGTCAACACCCTGCTGTGGCCGGAGCAGCCCGGCCGGTCCGACCGGCTCGCGCTCCCGATCGCGTCGTACCTCGCCGAAGGGCGTCTGCGGTTCGCGGTGCACGCAGTGAGGCACGCGGTCACGCTGTCGGCCCCGGCGCTGGCCCGCCGTCGCGCCGAGTACCGGCGCGTCGCCCTCACGTCCGCCAACGCGGCGGTCGAGCTCGATGCCACGACGCTCGCAGCCCTCGATCGACTCTCCGAGACGAACGCGGTCGCCATCGTGCGCCGGCTCGCGGGGTACGCACGGCGCGGCGCGGCGGGCGCCGTCACCCAACGCGACGACTACCTGCACCGCGCGGCGACGGCCATCGATCGCGTGCTCCGCGGAGCAGGCGTCGCAGTCCCCCATCTCGCGTTCGGGCACACGCACGTGGCCGAGCGCTTCCCCGTGACATCGGCCGCAGGCGGCCCCGAGTACCTGAACTGCGGCACCTGGTCACCCTTCCTCCCGAAGGGCCTCCACGACGAGGGCGGCCGCCTCACCTTCGCGCGCGTGTCACCCGCGGACGGTGCCCGCGTGCTGCGCTGGGACGACGCCTCGGGGCGCCCGGTCGAGCTCCCCGGCGGCTGAGAGGGCTCCCGGGGGGTCAGAGGAGCATTACGGTGACTCACGAGGACCTCCGGGAGGTTGTGCTGGATTCGACACCTGCACACCTACTTCCGGAGGTCCTCGCGTTGGTGGACCCTTACCGCGTCACCAACGTCCGTGAGAGGAACACCTAGGCGCGCTCGTAGGCGCCGAGGTCCGGGCTGCCGCCCAGTGGCACCGGATTGCGGTCGAGGTCCTGTGAGTAGCCGAGGCCGACGCCGTGATTGACAGCCGGGCTGCCCAGCTGCAGGTGGAAGTCGCCCCCGCCGGGATTCACGAACGCCGGGTTCTGCACCATGCTGTGCGGGCCCATCGCGAATTGCGTCTGACCCCCGAAATACAGGTTGTAGTCCTCGTCGAAGGGCGCGTCCGCATAGCCAGCCTTCGCGACCGCCTGCACGATGTTGTTGCGCATCGTGAGGATCGACGGACCGCAACCGCCATGGCAGACGAAGCCCTGACTGTTGCCGCCGCCGAGGACGATGTCGTTGTTGAAGAGCCGGGTGTTGAGCACGGGCCCGTAGCCGCTGCCCGAGCCGCGGGTCACGACGCCGATCCCGTTGGGCGTGCTCCCGCGCACCAGGTTGTACGCGTAGGTGTTGTCCGCCGAACCGGCCTTGCCCAGCTCGGAGAACGCGTCGTTGTTCACGGCGACGTTGTGGTGGACGTTGCTGCCGGTGGCCCCGTACACCTCGACTGCCGCGCCGTCGCGGCCGTAGTCGTAGGAAAACGCGTCGGAGCCCGAGATGGTGTTGAAGGACACGTCGGTGCCGCTGCCCTGGAGGAGCACGCCGAAGGCGCCGGAGTCGTCGTTGCCGCCGGGGGTCAGCACCGACATGCGGTTGTTGTCGTGGATGGTGTTGCCGGTGATGACCGCGGCCGACGAGGTCTGTCGCGCGAACACGCCCGCGATGTTGTTGCTGATCTCACTGGCTTCGACGCGATCGCCGGCTCCGTAGATGTTCACGCCCGCCCAACCGCAGTTGTCGACGTGCACCTCGCGCAGCACGACGGCGTTGCCTCGCAGCTCCACGCAGCTACCGCCCTGGATCAACGGCGGCGAGCCCGACCCGTAGGCCCCGATCACGATGGGGTTGGCGCCCGTGCCGCTGCGTGTGATGACGAGGGAGTCGCCCCTCCAGGCCGCGCCGCGCTTCAAGAGCACGTGGTCGCCGGCGTTGAGGGCGGCGCCGCTGACGTGCGCGAGGGTCCTCCACGCGGCGGCCGGCGACGTTCCCGCGTTCGCGTCGTTGCCGCTCGCGCTGTCGACGTAGAGCGCCCCGCTCACGGGAGGCGGCGGCGGGGGCGGTGCCGTCGTCGGAGGAGTGGTCGTGGGCGGCGTGGTCGTCGGCGGCGCACTCGTGGTGGGTGCGGCTGTCGTGCTCACTGCCGGGGTGACCCCACCTTCGATCCTCAGCTGGGGCGGAGTCGCGGTCTCGCGGCTGGCGAACTGGGCTGCGGCCTCCGCGCCTTGCGCGAACAACGACGTGGTGAGCTCCAGCTCGAGGGATCCGCCGTTGGCGATCGCGGGGTTGTGCAACAGCGGCTCGGTGATGTCGATGTCGACCCACGCGTTGGCGGCGATCGGTCCCGAGTGTCCGAGCACGCGTCCCAGGTGCGCGGGCGCGTTGTTGAAGGTGATCGCGTTCTCGCGCCAATTGTCGTCGTTGACGAACCGCACCGTGACGCCCGCGGCGTCGGCTTGGGTGCTGTACACCCGCAGCGTCGCCTTCTTCAGCGTTCGCTGCGCGGCGGGGATGTCGACGCGGAGGTAGCTGCTGTGCTCCAACGGCCCGCCGTCGACCTTCAGGAAGGGCAGGCTGCCGTGCACGAGGTCGGGCTGGCCCTCGCTGACGTACGAGTCGGCGGTGACCGTGAACGTCGAGACCTCGGCCGAGCGGGTGAGCGCCGGAGCGAGGAACTGCGCCGCTGCGAGCGTGGCCAACACGCACGCCGCCGCCAGCGCGAGCCGGCGGGGGTCGTCGTTGAGGATGCGAGGGGACAGTCGCTTCAACATTGCAGTCCGGGACCTCTCTGCCGAGTGTCGTTCGGCGCAGTGATGCGGAGTCGCAACGCCTTGTATCGGCACCACGGTCCGGGCCCACTGAGGGGAAAGTGGAAATTGTCAAGCGTGACAGACAATGAAACTTCGTGAGATAGATCGAAGTCCGGCGGTTCTGGCCCTTCCGGCACGCGGGAGAACTGAGGGAAGTCGCCGGAAAGGAGCTCGGGGAGCCCGCCGTAGTCGGGGCTCCCGGGTCCCGAGTCTCGCACTCCGTAGTCGGAGCGCGCTACCGGGCCCGGGAGCTAACGACAGGCCATCGAGCCGCTGTCGGTGTAGCTGCCGCCCGCCGCCCGGTCGAAGCTCCAGCTGTAGGAGCCGTTCCCGAGGGTGAGGTCGA
>VAWU01000058.1 GCA_005888325.1 Actinomycetota bacterium | reverse complement strand
GTGGCGCGGCGCGGTCGGGCTACTCACACAGGCAGTTGGCGAACCCGGCGCGCCTCAGCCATTGGGATACACGATGAAGCCGGTATCGGTAGAGACGCCCGGGCTGGAGTCCACCCCACTGGCCACCAGCGTGGACCCGTCGCTGCCCTGACCCGTGAAATGGACCGTGACGAGTCCGCCCGACAGCGTGCCCCCGAAGTGACCCGTCCAGGTCACCTCACCCGAGGTGAAGGTGAAGGTGCCGTACAGCGAGCCGTCGCCGCTGGCGTTGACGTTGATGTTGGCCTCGATGGTGAAGGCACCGTTGAGGTCGCCGCTCAGCGTGGAGTCGATGGGCACGCCGCGCAGGTGGGTGATGCCGTCGCTCACCCATTGGCGGGCCGGTGGTCCGGTGAATGTGACCGTCTCGGTGCCCGTGAACTGCGTGCGTGTCGCCTGCGCCGAGGCGGGACTCACCATGCCCACCGCCAACATTGCACTCGTCACCACCGAGGCGCCGACCAGGCGCTTGAGGTTCGTTCTCATGGCCCCCCTCCTACCCGTAACCACGAGGTGTGTGCTGCGCGGCAGGCTTGCACGGGCGATGTTCGCCGTCAAGATGGACTGGCGCCGTGGCCGGTGGCGCGTAAAGCGCGGTTGCCCGGCGCCGCTCGGGAGAGCTTCGCTGCTATCCGACAACTCGGGGTCGGACGATGTCGCCCCGGCCCGCCTGCTCGGATGGGATCACCGCAACATCTGATGCTGGCACCGCCCTGGGTCGTTTAGGTCCGCCCTCCTTCGCTCGGGCGCCCACGACCCTGGTGCCCCGCCTGGTCCACCAGTTCCGCGTTCACCGCGTGCTTGCGAACCGACTCGATGCGCCGGAGCGCCGAGGCTCGGGACTGGTACGCCTGACTCGTCGCGATGACCTTGCCGTTGGGGCCGACGAGGTCGAAGCGGAACAAGCCGGTCCGGCCCCGGATCGTGGTCGTGCACCGTCTGGCCACCTACGGCTGGACCTACGGCGTCCAGGCCCGCATCGCCGAGGAGTTGGGCGTCTCGGACGCGACGATCAGCCGCGACCTCAAAGCCATCTTGTCCTCTCTCCATCGAATGTCCGACCTGCACGGTCCGTCATCCCATGAAGCGATGGACGGAGCTGGAGCGCCAGGGTCGGGTGCGGATCGGTGGTCCTCCGCCGGGTCACGAGGGGCCTTGATCTGAACCAGATGAGGGCGGCGATGTGGATCGCGACGATCTAGTTCGAGATCGTCCGAGCGATCGGGTGCGACCGACCGCTGGAAGCAGATGGAGCGCTGAAGACGGGTGAACGGATCGTGAGCTGAGCGCAGGCGTCGCAAATCAATACCGCAATGAGGTGCAGTTCCGTCGGACGCATTCGGCCTTGTTCAGAGGCTTCGCCTAGGATCCGAAGGCTGACGGCGTCTCGTCCGTTCCGTGTGCTGGGGGCACCGGCACCCAGGCAATGATTGGGGTGGGAGATGGCCGTCGTCCGCACGAGATCGGTTTTCGTCCTGATCCTCGCGGCGGTTGGATTGCTATGCCTGGGCTGTGAGCCCAGAGTGCTCGTCGTAGGTGACTCAATTACTGCGCTCTCGAAGCGAAAGATCATTGCGACCTGGAAGGGTTCCGGCTACGACCCCTCTTTCCTGGCCATCGGCGAGGTGGGAGCGTGCGCCAATGTCCAGGGACCAGAGCCTTGGATCGAACGCATCCAATCGAAGCTGTCGCGCGGGGAGATCGAGGAGGTCGTCGTGGAACTGGGGACGAACGACGTCCAGACCGGACAGGATGACTGCATCAACGATTACGCCAATAAGGGCATGGCGCCCATTGTCGACGTTCTACCCAACGTTCCCATCTTCTGGTTGACCGTGCGGGAGGACATCGACCCGCCGCGCTCCGCAACCTTGAACGCGAAGCTGCGGGAGGCCGCGGCGCGATGGCCAAACCTCGGCATCCTCGATTACGACGGTCACTTCCGCCCTCACTGCTCGGATTGGTGCGACGGCGTCCACCTGAACGCAGCCGGTCAGCAGGAGTACGCGACGTGGCTGGCGAGCGCGCTCGACGATGTGACCTGCAGCCAGTTTCAATACCAAGAGCAAGCGCAGATATTCGCGAGCAGACATCCCGGAGCAGCCAAACTTGGCGTCGATCGTGACGGGATCGCATGCAAAGGCCTGCCACACCAACCACCCGATTGCTCAATTGCGCCGCCCTTTAGCCAGTCTGACATGCCCGCCGTTGTGCGAAGCGGGACCTGGCAATTGCGGCGCAGCTACACGACCGCGGGTGACCTGTGCTTCAGCTTCGGAGATGCAGGGGATGTCCCACTCACTGGCGACTGGGATGGCAACAGGACGAAGACGCCGGGTGTGTTCCGCAACGGCACGTGGTATCTGCGGAACTCCGACACCACCGGCGGTGTGGACATCGTCGTTCATTTCGGTAACCCCGACGACGTTCCGGTCGTAGGCGATTGGAACCACGACGGGACCGACACACCCGGAGTGTTCCGTCGCGGAACCTGGTACCTGACCAACTTCTCCGATCGGGGAATCGCCGAGGATGTGGTCCCGTTCGGTAACCCCGACGACGTTCCGGTCGTAGGCGATTGGAACCACGACGGGACCGACACACCCGGAGTGTTCCGTCGCGGAACCTGGTACCTGACCAGCTTCTCCGATCGGGGAATCGCCGAGGATGTATTCAACTTCGGACAGGCGAGCGACATTCCGAGGACGTGGCGCTGACGTAGGTAGCATTACTTCCGCGCGACCGCGGCACGTTCAACGCGCCGGGAAGCTGTTCGTCCACCAGTAGCGGTCGGCGCATCACGGCGTTCGTGTCGCAGGGGAGCGTGGAACGCGCGCCACTCGGGACACTTCACCTTCACCCAGTCCTTGCTGCGGGCGCCCGGTCGGTAGATCGAGGAAGTCGCTTGGCCACCACGCCCTCCAGCCCGAGTGCGACGCACGCGGCCATGACCTCGGGGCCATCTCCGGCGAACGACGACACCGTGCACCACGCTGATCCGATGAGGTTCAGCTCATCGAGCTGTGCCCGGCGCTCGACGTTGG
Organism: Actinomycetota bacterium; assembly: GCA_005888325.1. Lineage (NCBI taxonomy): Bacteria > Bacillati > Actinomycetota > Actinomycetota bacterium. The sequence continues at coordinate 19,336 of VAWU01000058.1, read as the reverse complement.
GCAAGCGAGTCAGATCATCGTCGTCGAGTTGCAGTAGGTCGAACGCCACGAACGTGACGCAGGTCCCTCGGGCCACTCTGGATGAGTCGTTGAGGACGCTAGTTTGAACGGGGCGACGCCGCCCGCGGGTTCGTTACCGGCCCGTGGGCTCCACCAGCATCCCCACGCGGCAGGTCATCCACTCACTTCGAGTCGCGCCTCCAGCACCACCAACCACGTGAACACCACGGCGAGCTTGGGCACCACCGGGTCGCCGACGTTGTCCGCCTGGGTCCGATCGACGAAGAAGGCGGGGACGTTGGCGGTGAGCACCCCGGGGAGCGCGATGAGGTGAGCCTGAGAAGGCGCGGGCCGCTGTACACAGCAGATCATTCGAGGCGTTTCGCTCATCGACAAGCTGCGAAGATGCAGGTCGGCACACCGCTCAGTCCCCAATCACTCGTAATGAGCAGGTCGACGGTTCGAATCCGTCCTCGGGCTCGGCGTCACCGGCACGGCGTCGTCGACCCGATGGGCGTCCGCTACGTCGTGATCACCAGATCCGGGTAGCGGGACAGGGGGTCGCTTCCCCGAGGACGCAAACCTGGACCGATCTCGGACACTCGGGGACAATCGCGGACGTGTTGGCGTCGCGATGAGGACTGGCATCGATCGCACCTCGTCAACAGCGTCGCCTCGCGGACCTGGACCAGTGTTGCCAGGCCGCATCGCGAGACTGGCCGCGCTGGGCGTTGATCAAACAGATTCCGAGGATGAGCGACTAAGGAAGGCGACGCTGACGCTGGCGGCCACGTTGATGGCTGCCATGGCGATCGTGTGGGTGGCGACGTACTGGTCGCTGGGCCTGTGGCGGTCCGGAGCCATCCCCTTCGGCTACCAGCTCGCGACAGCGGCCGGCCTGTTGGCGTTCGCCCACACGAGACGGTTCGGACCGTTCCAGACGAGCCAGCTCGTCATGATCCTGGCACTGCCGTTCCTTCTGCAGGCCAGCCTGGGCGGCTTTCGCACGTCGAGCGCCGTCGAGTTGTGGGCCGTGACTGCACCGCTGGGTGCGCTGCTGTTCCGGGTACGCCGAGCGACACCGTGGTTCATCGCCTTCGTGGTGGCGACCGTCGCGTCCGGTGCCCTCGAACCCGGCCTCCACGGTGAGGGCCATGTCCCTACGTCGATCGTGATCGCCTTCTTTGTGCTCAACCTGCTCGGCGTGTCCACCACCGTGTACTTGCTCTTGCGGTACTTCATTGGTGAACGCGAGCGCGTCTTGCACGCACTGCGGGTGGAACAGGGCCGATCCGAACGTCTGCTGCTGAACATCCTGCCGGCCACGATCGCCGAGCGCCTCAAGGACGGGCCCGACGTCATCGCCGACGGCTTCGACGTGGTGACCGTGCTGTTCGCGGACATCGTCGGCTTCACCGCCTTCGCCCACGCGCGGCCGCCGGCCGAGGTGGTAGCCCTGCTGGACCGATTGTTCTCCGAGTTCGATGAGCTGGCGGACCGGCACGGCCTCGAGAAGATCAAGACGATCGGCGACGCCTACATGGTGGCCGGGGGGCTGCCGGTTCCCCGCCCCGATCACCAGGTCGCGATCGCGGAGATGGCGCTGGACATGTGCACCGCGGTCGACCGCTTCCGCGCGGAAGCCGGCGTCGATCTGGCTATCCGGGTGGGTATCGACAGTGGGCCGGTTGTCGCGGGCGTCATTGGGCACCGCAAGTTCAGCTACGACATCTGGGGCGACACGGTGAACATGGCCAGTCGCATGGAAGCACAGGGCCTACCCGCGTGCATCCAGGTCACACACAACGTCTACGAGCATCTCCGCGGGCGCTACGAGTTCCGAGAGCGAGGAACGATCGACGTCAAGAGCAAAGGACCAACAAAGACCTACCTGCTGCTTGGGCGCCACTGAACCCGCGAAGCGATGCTGGGTCGAGATAGCGCCCCATACTCCGACGATCACGCCGAGGTGCGTTACCTGGTCCTGCCCGAGCGGCCAGCGGGAGCCGAAGGGGCCGGCGAGGAGGAATTGGCGGCGCGGGTGACCCGTGACGCGATGATCGGCGCGCAAAGTTCCGGGTGCGGCTCATCAACGCGATCTCCGACCATCCCGACCGTCCCTACTACGAGTCGTGGACGGCAGCGCTCGAAGCGCTCGTGCTCGACCATGGGCTGCCGGAGGGGGCGAACTCGCGCAGCGAGCAAAGCACATCGAGCCGTGACGTCCGTCGCCGCTGGCGCCGCGACGCTGCGGACCCGAGCGCGTCATCGAAGCCGTTAACACCCCGACTTGACGCGGGCCTGGATGAGCAAGATGGCGGCACCGAGCGCAACGCCGTGGTGGCCATGGTGGACCGCGAGCGTGTCGATGACAGCGGCGATGGCCGCCGGTCGATCCGGTTCGTCGATCGTCCCGAGCACGGCGCGTCCGGGACCCGAGTCGGCGAGGTACCGGGCCGCCTCGGCGGGGTCGGCGCCGAGCAGCAGCGTTGTCGCGACGGGGGTGACGTCGACGTCGCGCCAGCCGGCCGCGTGCAGCACATCCGCGACGACGCTTGGCGCCGACTGCGCGAACATTCCCGGTGCGTTGCCGCCCATCTCTGGCAGCGACCCGAAGCGCAGCAGCGCGGCGCCGGGCACCGCGAGCCAATCGTTCGCCGTGAGCGGTTGCCAGGTCGCGATGCACAGCCGCCCGCCGGGGCACATCGCAGTGGCGATGTTGGCGAAGGCGACGACGGGATCGTCGAAGAACATGGTCCCGAACCGACTGATGGCCACGTCGAACGCCGCCGGCGCGAACGGGCGGGTCTGAGCGTCGGCGTGGAGGAAGGTGACGTCGGCGCGGGTAGCGGCTCGTCGACGGGCGACGTCGAGCATGGGCGCGGAGAGGTCGATGCCAGTCGCGGTTCCGGGTGAGACGGCGTCGGCCGCGCCGAGGGTGGTGATGCCACACCCGCACCCGATGTCGAGCACAGTCTCGCCCGGTGTGAAGCGGGCGGCCTCGAAGAGCACGTCGGCGACCGGTTGCAGAACGCGGTCGCGCCGGTCGGCGTCCGCGACCCACCGCAAGCCGTTGTCTCCGTTCCAGGCGTCGGCCTGCTCCTGGTTCGCGACGCTCATCGGGATCGCTTCGCCGCCCGCCGAGACGTGCCGGGGCGCCGGTCGAGTTGTTGGCCGAGGGTGTAGATGGCGAGCCGGCCGGTGCCGTGGGCGAGCAGGCCGCGCCCGCGGGTCGCCAGCCGGGCGAGCTGCGCGTCGTCCAGGCTGGCTGGCGGGTAGGCCAGCAGCTTGGCAGCAGTGCTGGCGACGAGGGTGGCGGCGTCGTGAACGGCGGTGAGCAGCGTGAGCACCTGACGCGGCGGGTAGCCCGCAGCGAGCGCGTCGACGGTGAGCTGCAACAGCGAGGGGCTGGGCACGCAGTAGCGGTCGGGGCCGCACTCGTCGATGAGCCCGACGGCGAGCAGGCAGTCGAGTCGTTGGGGCACGAGCGCCGGCAGCAAACGAACCAGTTGGTCGAGCGTCGCCGGCGTGCCAGGTTCGTCGAGGTGCACCAGCTCATCGGGGGACAGCCCGAGGACGTCGGTGAGCTCGTCGCCGTCGCGCCAGGACGCGAGCAGGTCGCGGATGCCGGCTAACGAGTAGCCGCGCTCTTGGAGTCGGCCGATCAGCTGCAGCCGGTGCAGATGGGCGGTGCGATAGACGCCGACGCGCCCGCGCTTTTCCGGCGGCGGGACCAGGCCCATCGTCTGGTACTCGCGGATGGTGCGGGTCGGCAGGCCGACCCGGGCGGCGAGTTCGTCGATCGAGAACTCGTCGGTGCCCTGCTCGTCAACGATCGCAGCCACGCCTAGACACTACCGCCTCCAACCGTTACGGTAAATACCGTGACAATTGTGGAGCCGGCAGTCGCCGGCGGGTTGTTGGACGTGCTGCGGGCGGTGACCGGCCGACCGGCCCTCGACTTCGACGGTGCCCCCGAGCCGCTGACCGGTGGGTTCTGGGCCGAGTTGATCTCGTTCCGGTTGCGCGGCGGGCCCGGCGGGTGGGACGGGCAGCTGGTCGCTCGGGTCATGCCCGACCCGGCGACCGCGGCGAAAGAGACCGCGTTCCAGGCCGAGGTCGCGGCGCAAGGGTTCCGGACTCCGGCGGTGCACGCCGCCGGCGGCCCCGAGGTCGGCGTGGACGGCCGGGCCTACATGGTGATGGACCTGGCCGCAGGGCGGCCGCTGCTCGCCGGGCTCGACGGCGTCGGGGCGCTGGCCCGTCTGCCGTCGTTGGCCCGCCGGCTGCCGGTGACCTTGGCCGATGTGCTCGCCCGGCTGCATCGGCTCAACCCGACAGTCGTGGAGCGGCGCCTCGACGTGGCCGGCGTGGCCCGGCCCGGGCAGGAGCCGATGTTGGTCAGCCTGGTCGACACCGCCGAGCGGTTGGGGCGGGCGGATCTGGCCGCGGCGGGGCGGTGGCTGCAGGCGCACCCGCCCGCGCGGGAACCGGTGGTGGTGTGCCACGGCGATCTGCACCCGTTCAATGTGCTGGTCGATGACGCCGGCGCGGTGACGGTGCTCGACTGGTCGGCCGCACTACTGGCGCCGGCCACCTACGACCTGGGCTTCACGTCGCTGGTGCTCGCCGAGCCTCCCCTGTTGGTGCCCCGTCCGTTGCGGCCGCTGGTCCGCGCCGCCGGTCGGGCGCTGTCCCGCCGGTTCGTGCGCGCGTACGAACGGGGCGCGGCCCGACCTGTCGATCGGGACTCGTTGCGATGGCAGCAGGCGGTCGTGTGCCTGCGCGCCCTGGTCGAGGCGGCCGGCTGGGTGACGGCGGGAACCATCGACGACCGCGGCGGTCACCCGTGGGTCATCGCCGGGCAGGCGTTCGCGGCGCGACTGCGGGCGATGACCGGCGCGGCGGTCACACCTCGCTGAGAGCTGCGGGCGGCGATGTCCGGGTCGTCGGCCCCAAGCCGGGCGGGTGCGTTTCGTACATCCGCACGAGGACCACGAATCCCGAGGCGGCGGTCAGCGCGGCGACCACCCAGATCGCCGCGGTGATCGACACGACATCGGCGAGGATCCCCGCGAACAGGGCGCCGACCGCGAACCCGCCGTCGCGCCACAGCCGGTAGACACCGACCGACCGTGCCCGCCACGACGGGTGTGCAACGTCACCGATGGCGGCCAACAACGTCGGGTACACCATCGCCGTGCCCGCGCCCAGCACCACCGCCCCGAGGGCCCACGACCAGAACCCGGTGGCGCCGGCGGTCCAGCCGATGGCGGCGGCCTGGGTGAGCATCCCACCGGCGATCAGCGGCTTGCGGCCGACCCGGTCCGACAGGGCCCCGGTGACGAGCTGCCCGACCCCCCACACCGCGGGATAGAGCGCGGCGAGCACGCCGATCCGCCCGACGGTCAACCCCGCGTCGGCGAAGAAGATCGGGAACAGCCCCCAGGCGAGACCGTCGTTGAGGTTGTTGACCAGCCCGGCCTGGCTGCACGACGACAATGCCCGCTCCCGGAAGCTCGTGAGCCGGAACACCTCCCCGGTGGACAGCGCGTCGTTGTCGCCGTCGTGGCGGGCGACGTGGTTGGCCGCCTCGAGGTGGGCGTGGCCGCGGGTCTCGCGCACGAACAACGTCGACAGTCCGAGACCGAGACCGGCGAAGACGAGGCCGAGGTAGAACGGCTCGGGGCGAAGCCCGGCGTGCTCGGCGATGTACCCGGTGGCCAGCGCGGTGACCGCCACGGCGGCGTAGCCGGCGGCCTCGTTGAGTCCCATGGCCAATCCCCGGCGTTCGGGGCCGACGAGGTCGATCTTCATGATCACGGTCGTGGACCACGTGAGCCCTTGGTTGACGCCGAGCAGCACGTTGGCCGCGATCACCCACGCCCAGCTCGGTGCCCACATCAACAGCAACGGCACCGGCAGCCCGATCAGCCAGCCGGCGACGAGAACCGGCTTGCGACCGTAGCGGTCCGACAGGGTCCCGGCGAAGAAGTTGGTGGCCGCCTTCACCGCGCCGAACGCGGCGATGAACGTCAGCGCGGCGGTGAACGCGGTGAGCCCGAACTCCCGCTCGGCCAGCAACGGCAACACCGTGCGTTCCTGGCCGATCATCCCTCCGACGAGCGCGTTGACGCCGACCAGCAGGCTGAACTGCGCGAGGTTCTGGCGCAGCCCGAGCGCCGGTGTGCGGGTGTCGGTCACCGCCGCGTCTCGAGACGGCCACCATGGCCCGCCCACTCGTCGGGCCCTCCCATCACCACCGCGACACCGGTGCGGCCCTCGCGTTCGAGGAGGCTGACGGCGGTGGCGGCCCGTTCACCGTGGCCGCACATCGTGGCCAGCGGGCCACCCGGGAGCGCGTGCGCGTTCGGCGCAACCGCGCCGAGTTCGACATGCATGGAACCGGGGATGTGCCCCGTCGCGTACTCATTCTCCTGGCGTACATCGAGGACCGGCCGGTCGATCGTGCGGACGTCGACGAGCTCGGTTGAGTCGAGGGGGAGGGCGGCGGCGCGCCACGCATCGACATCGCCGGTGAGCGCGCCGAGCAGCTGGTCGTAGCCGATGGTGTGCGCCTGGCGCGCCACTTCGCGGGCGTCCTGTCCCGGTTCGAGAACGAACACCAGCGGGCGGTCCTCGGCGGCCAGCCAGCCGAGCCAGGACCCGAACTGGGGCCGCAGCGGAATGGCCAGCGCGCCCCGCAGATGCCCCGCGGCCCACGCCGCGACCGGCCGGGCGTCGACGACCTGCGCGCCAGCGCCGACCAGCGCCGGCAGGTCCCCGGGTGCGATGGCGCGCAAGGGCGGGAACGGCGACCCGAGCACGTCGGGACCGACCCGGTTCCGTTCCCGCAACCGCAGGAAGTACGGCGGGAAGGAGCCAGAGCCGGCGAGCAGCCGGGCGACGAAGGTGTCCTCGTCGGGCGCAGCCAGCAGAGGGTTGGCGGCTCGCTCCCGGCCGATCGTCGTGGTGCGCCCCCCGTTGGTCGGCGCGGCGCAGAACGACCCCGCGCCATGGGTTGGATACACGGCTACGTCGTCGGGCAGGGTCAGGATCCGTTCCTGCAACGACCGCCACAGGGCCCGGGCCAACGGCTCGGTCTGGTCGGGCGCGATGAGATCGGTGCGTGCCACCGCGTCGACCAACAACGCACCACCGGAGAACAACCCGACGGGCCGGTCCCCGTCGGACAGCAACCAGCTCAGGTGCTCGGGCGTGTGCCCGGGCGTGGCCAGGGCCTGCAGCACGAGACCGCCGAGGTCGAGCTCGTCGCCGTGATCGAACCCGCGGTGGGGCCACTCGATCCCGCCCGCCCGCGGCGCTACCACGGTTGCCCCGTGCGCCGCCAGCTCTCGGCTGCCGGTGAGGAAGTCGGCATGGAGATGGGTCTCGACGGTGAACGCGATGGTGAGCGCGGCCCTGTCGGCCGCCGCCAGGTAGGGGGTGGCGTCGCGGGCGGGGTCGACGATCAGGGCTCGCCCGTCGCCCAGGTCCACCAGGTACGACGAGTTGCCGAGGCCCTCGTCGACAAACGCGACCGGCGCGAGGGTGTGTCTCGTCACGTGGGCTTGGTGGCGGCCACGACGATGTAGCCGAGGTAGGGGACCGCTTTGGCCATGCGGGGCACCAGCCACGCCATCTTGCGCAGGTGCGCCGGTCGAGCCATGACCCGGCCCATCACCGCGACACTGTGAGCGAAGCCTTCGTCGGCGAGGAAACCGCGGGCGGTCATCATCTCGAACGGGCCAGTAACGGTGTCGATGTCCGTGAGACCGGCGCCGGTGTAGATCTGCACCCAGTCCTCGACGGTGTCGAACTCGAGGCCGGGGCACACCTGCCCCAGGAAGATCTCCTTCGCCTCCGGCGTCGGAGCTTGGCGCCAGAAGAACTCGGTGGCCAGTACGCGCCCGCCGGACTTGGTGACGCGGGCGAGTTCGTTCGCAGCGCGCTGGCGATCGACGAACATGGTGACCGCTTCGGCGATGACGACATCGAAGGTCGCGTCGTCGTACTTGAGATCGAGAATGTCGCCCTGTGCGACTTCCACGCGATCACCGACCGCGGCAGCACTGACGTTGGTCTCGGCTCGCTCGAGCATGAGTGGCGCGATGTCAACCGCGGTCACCCGGGCGCCGCGGTCGCGCGCGATCTCCACCGCGGTGGTGGCCACGCCGCAACCGACATCGAGTACCCGGCTGTCCGGCGTGATGCCGGCGCGGTCGAGGAGTGCCTTGGTCGAGGCGCGGCCGCCGGGATGGATGACCCGCTTGCCGATCACGGCCATGAACTTGTACGGGTCGAGCTTGGTGATCTCGCCGGCGGCCAGTTTCGTCATCGCAGTCTCCTCCGCCCCGCAGGATCTGTTCATCGTGCTCCGACCGTTCTGCCATTGTCAAGTACTCACTTGAATACTTGACAAGAAGGCGGATGGGGTTGACGATGCGGAGCGTGGGTGAGCGAGCGGCCAAGGACGCACTCTTCGACGGATTCGCAGAAGTGGCCAAAGCGCTGGCCAGCGGGCGCCGGGCCGAGATCATCGATGTTCTCGCTCAGGGCGAGCGGTCGGTGGAGGAGATCGCCGCCGAGATCGACCAGAGCGTGGCCAACACGTCGCACCATCTGCGGGCCATGGCCCGGGCCGGGCTGGTCACGACGCGGCGCGACGGCACGCGCATCTTCTATGCGCTGGCCAGCGAGCGGGTCGGTGAACTGTGGGCGGCGTTGCGCGATGTCGCCGGTGAACACGTCGCCGGACTCGAGCGGCTCGCGGCTGCCTATCTCGGCGACCGTGATGGCATCGACGTCGTCGATCGCAAGGAGCTCGCCGCGCGATTGAAGCGCGGCGAAGTGCTGGTGCTCGACGTCCGACCAACGGCGGAGTTCGAAGCGGGTCACATCCGCGGTGCGCGATCGCTGCCGACCACCGAGCTGCGCCGTCAACTACGCGCCATCCCCAAGGACACCGAGGTCGTCGCTTACTGCCGCGGCCCCTACTGCGTGTATGCCGACGACGCGGTGCGCGAGCTGAATCGTCGCGGCTTCCGGGCGCGGCGATTGATCGACGGGTTCCCCGAATGGAAACGAGCCGGCCTGCCCGTAGCCGCCGGCAACGGAGGGAGCACAGGTGGCTGAGAATCTCCTCGTCGACCCTGACGCCCTGCGCGAGCAGGTCCGCGACAAGTACCGCGAAGTCGCGACCGACCCCCACCGCACGTTCCACTTCCACACCGGCCGGGCCCTCGCGGCCCGCCTCGGCTACGAGCAGGCAGCGGTCGACGCGCTCCCCGATCCGGCCGTGGAGTCGTTCGCTGGGGTGGGCAACCCGTTCTCGTTGCGGCGGCTGCAGCCGGGCGAGCGCGTCGTCGATGTCGGCTCCGGGGCCGGGTTCGACAGCTTCATCGCCGCCGACCATGTGACCGACGCCGGGCGGGTGGTGGGCGTCGACATGACCCCGGAGATGCTCAAGAAGTCACGGGCCACCGCCGACGCGCTCGGCTACGTCCACGTCGAGTTCCGCGAGGGACTCGCCGAACAGCTTCCGGTCGAGGACGGTTGGGCCGACGCGGTCATCTCCAACGGTGTCATCAACCTGTGCCCCAACAAACAGACGGTCTTCACCGAGATCCACCGGGTCCTGAGGCCGGGCGGCTGGTTGCAATTCGCCGACATCGCCAACGGTCGCCCGGTGCCGCCGGAGGCGCTACGCGACATCGACCTGTGGACCGGCTGAATCGCGGGCGGACTGCCCCGTGCGGGCTGGCAGAAGATGCTCGAAGACGTCGGCTTCACAAGCGTCCGGATCGGCGACGCCGCCGACACGTTCGGCGGCGCCACGGGCGAGGACAAGGCGCGGGCGTACGAGGTGTACGGCTATGCCTTCCTCGCCCGCAAGCCGCACTGACCATCCGAGGAGACCGATGACAACCGATCGAAGCAGCGACTGATGGCAGCGAAGCTTGGGCTCGTACTCGACTGTGCCGACCCAGACAGACTCGCTGAGTTCTGGTCGGCAGCACTTGGCTACGTCACCCTCGGCGGCGCGGGCAACTACGTACTTCTCGTCGACGAGAGCGGAGAGCAACCCAAGCTCCTACTGCAGCGCGTCGACGAACCCAAGGCTGGCAAGAACCGCATGCACTTCGACATCGAAACGCCGACGGTCGATGAAGAAGTCGAACGGCTGGAAGCGCTCGGCGGGCTCCGCATCGTGGACGACGCCATCGAGGAGCACGGCAGCCGCTGGGTGGTCATGGTCGATCCCGAAGGCAACGAGTTTTGCGTGTGCAACGCGGGCGCCGGCTAACGACCTTGGCCACCGACGCGGCCATCACGCGACCAATGCGCGCCGACTGCGCGGCCGCCTACGACCGCGGTGTCGACGGCTACATCAACGTGTGGAGCGCGGTCATCCTCCCGCCAGCGGAAGCGGTTGTCGCCGCGCTCGACCTTCAACCGGGCGCACGGGTCGTCGACGTCGGTGCGGGCACCGGCGCGCTTGTCCCGACGATCTCCGCCCACGCGCGCGGGAGCCAGGTGGTCGCTCTCGACGCATCAATCGAGATGCTACGCGCCGCGAAAGACCGCACCGACGCGTCCGTCGTCCACGCCGACGCGCTGACCCTGCCGATCCGCAGCAACTGCGCGCACGCCGTGCTCATGGCCTACGTGCTGTTCCACCTCAAGGATCCGAAGCGCGGACTCGCCGAGGCCCATCGCGTCTTGCGCAGCGGCGGCACGATCGGCACCGTCACATGGAAGAGCGAGGCCACTCTGCCGGTCGACGCCATCTGGACCGAGACCCTCACCGAAGCGGGCGCGCCGCCGCTCCCGCCGCGCCGCGTCGACACTGGACTCGACAGCGCTGATGCAGTGACCGACCTCCTCACCGACACCGGTTTCCAACCCCGCCGGATCTGGCTCGAGCGGTTGCAACACCAATGGACAGCCGACACCTACTGGCAGCTCGTCACTGGATCCGGTCTGAACCGGTTGCGGCTCGACGTGCTCGATGACCCGGTCCGCGCCGAGACGCTGACGCGCGCTCAGCAGCGATTGGCTTCACTCGCACCCGACGACTTCGCGTGGAGCGGTGAGGTTGTATGCGCGGTGGCCACACGATGACTGCGTCAGTCGCGGTCACCGATCTGTTCGGGATGGAAGCCGGAGCACAGCAGATCGAGCGAGTCGATGGTGTCTCCCGCGTCGGCGTAGGCCTGCTGTTCGATGACGTGCCAGCCCGCGCCGACGTCGAACGGTGCTGGCCGGACGCGAAGCCGCCACGACAGATGCAACCGACCGCCGACTTCGCCGACGGTGGCGTCGATCAGTTCGAAGTCCTCGGCCTCGCCGAACCACGAGCGGAACACGCCTCCGACGACCTCCGATCCTTCCCAGTCCATTGGACCGGGCGGCAGCATCGCTCGGAACCGCACGCCCGGCGCGAGGGTGGTGGCCATGCGTTGGTAGTCGCGGTTGGCGAGGGCTTCGAGGAAGACACCGCCCACCGACCAACGGGCCACCGTCGGGTTGTCGTTCGTGACTGACATGGCATCCTCCCATTCGATGTACCTGCGGTCCACGGTACGAACCGCGCCGCACGGTGTCGTCCGGGGTTCCCCCCACAAACAGACGGAAGCGAGGCCGAGAGATGACCACTACGGGTGCGTCTCCAACCGTGGCGGCTGGTGACCGCGATTCGGGTGTGAAGCTGCCCGAGCTCGTTGCTGCCTTTTCGTTGGCAACCGATCTCGGTCTCGGCCAACCGATGGAGCACGTGCTCCGCTCGTGGCGCATCGCAGCGCGACTCGGCGACCGCATCGGCGTCGACTCCGACGAACGCGGTGCGCTTTATTACGTCACGACACTCGCGTGGGTTGGCTGTGTCGCCGACACCCCCGAAGTGGCGGCGGTGTTCGGCGACGACATCGCCTTTCGCCGCGACAGTTACGAGGTCGACTTCGCCGGTCTACCGCTGCTCGGCTTCATGCTGCGCCACATCGGCGCCGGCAGCCCGGCGCTGCATCGCCTCCGCTTAGGAGCCAAGCTCATCGTCAGCGGCGGCAAGGCGATCGAGCGCGGCCTCATGTCGCATTGCCTCACGACTGCGCGCATGGCCGAGCGCTTCGGTCTCGATGATCGCGTTTGCGAACCCTTGCAGCAGGTCTTCACCCGATGGGACGGCAAGGGCGTGCCGGGCGACGTCGGTGGAGAGGACATCGCCCTGCCGATGCGCCTCTTCCACCTTGCCGACGCCGTCGAGGTGCACCACCGCACCGAGGGCACCGACGCCGCTATCAAGCTCGCCCGCGCCCGGCGCGGCAAGCACTTCGATCCGACGGTCGTCGACGCGTTCTGCGACGTGGCGGGCGACGTGCTCGGTGATCCCTCGGACGAACCGGACTGGCGTTCGATGATCGACAACGAATCCTCGCTGCAGCAACGACTGACGGACAGCCAGTTCGACGCCGCGCTCGAAGCCATCGCCGACTTCACCGACCTGCGGTCCGCGTCTCGAGCCGGCCACTCCCGCGGCGTTGCGGAGCTCGCGAGGCGCGCCGCCGCCGAACGGGGACTGCCCAGTTCTGACGTCACCGCGGTACGACGGGCCGGCCTGGTGCACGACATCGGCCTGCACGGCATCCCGGCCACCATCCTCGACAAGCCAGGACCGCTCTCCGAGCGCGAAGCCGAACGCCTTCGCATGCACTCCTACTACGCAGAACGCATGTTGGCGCGTCCCGACGAACTCGCACGCATCGGCGCCATCGCCTCGATGACTCACGAACGCTGCGACGGCTCCGGCTATCACCGCGGCCTGGCCGGACCCGCGATCCCGGCGACGGCACGGGTGCTCGCCGCTACCTGCGCCTACCGGTCCATGATCGAATCCCGACCGCACCGGCCCGCGCTCACCGCCAAGCAGGCCGCCATCGAACTTCGTTCCGAGGTGCGCGCCGGACGCCTGGACGCACACGCCGTCGACGCCGTCCTCGCCGCCGCCGGTCAACCGCACGGCAAACGCCGCAGCGGTCCCGCGGGCCTCACCCCGCGCGAGATCGAAGTCCTCGCCCTCATCGCCCGCGGCGCGACGACCCGGCAAGTCGCGCAGCGCCTCGAGATCACACCCAAGACGGCCGAGACCCACATCGAACGCATTTACACCAAGACCGGCGCATCGACCCGGTCGACAGCCACCCTCTTCGCCATGCAACACGGCCTGCTCGACACCCTCGAACCCCTCGATCTGTAGGGGGAACCCCGGACGACACCGCCGGCTCATCTCCGTACCGTCGCTCTCGACAAATCGACAGCGCGGAGGAGAAGCAGTCATGTCAGGCAAGGCAGTGATCAGTCTCACGACCGGGCTCGAGGACCCAGAGAGGGTCACCATCGCATTCCTCGTCGCGGTCGGCGCGGCGGAGAACGGACGCGAGACACTCATGTTCTTGACCAAGGAAGCGGTCAGGCTCGCGCTCGACGGCGTCGGTGTCGGCGTCGCGTGCGACGGCTGCCCGGCGTTGCCCGATCTGATGAAGCGGTACGAAGCCGCCGGCGGCCGCTACTTCATCTGCCCGATCTGCTTCAACGCCAAGAACCTCGACGAGAAGCAACTCATCGCCGGCGCCGAGATCCAAGGCACCGTCCCGATGTGGAAGTGGATCGGCGAGGAGCCGGCGACCACGTTCAGCTACTGAGGCCGCGCCCCCCCGGCGCGGCTTCCTCAGCGCGATCTATCGTGACCGCGGCAAAGGAGGAGCCCATGCCGTTCATCCAGATCATCGAATACAAGACCAGCAAGCTCGACGAGCTCAACGCAGCACTCGACGGGTGGCTGGAAGCAACCGAAGGCAAGCGGGCCGCGTCCCGCGGCGTGCAGACCAAGGACCGCGACGCCACTAACACTTACGTGCAGATCGTCGAGTTCCCGTCCTACGAAGAGGCCATGGCCAACTCGGACCTCCCGGAGACGAGGGAGTTCTCCGCCAAGCTCGCCTCCTTGTGCGACGGGCCGCCGACATTCCGCAACCTCGACGTCCTGCGCGAAGAGACCATGTAGCGATAATCGGAACACAGACGAACAGGAGGACTGACAATGGCAGGCGTCGAGCACCGAGACTTCAGCACTCCCGACGAGACCCGCACTCCCGACAAGACAACCGTCGAGCTCGTCAACCTCGCCGGCGGCCAGATCGGCCGCTACACCTTCCAGCCGGGCTGGAGATGGTCCGAGTGCATCAAGCCAGTCGTCGGCACCGACAGCTGCCAAGTCGAACACATCGGCTACTGCCTTTCGGGCCAGATCCATGTCACGCATGACGACGGCACAGAGACCGACGTCGTCGGCGGCGAGGTGTACCGCATCGGCCCCGGTCACGATGCGTGGGTCGTGGGCAACGAGCCGATGGTGTCGGTCGAGTTCCAGGGTGCGGCCAACTACGCCAAGCCGCGCTGACAGGGCCAACCTCGGCCGTGTCCGATGTTGATGCGACGGTGACTAAGAGCAACTAACTCAGCGCGTATCGCTCGCCGGTGCACTGCGAAGATGCAGGTCGGCACACCGCTCAGTCGGCAATCACTCGTAATGAGCAGGTCGACGGTTCGAATCCGTCCTCGGGCTCGCTCAGGACATGACGGGCACCATCGAGGCCATGGGGCCCAACGCCGAAGAGGCCGTGAGCGCGGCGACCGGCGTGCAGCCGGCCGCTGAGGCCGTGCGGGAGCTGGCCGACACTCAACAGCGCGAGGTGGGCGGCGCGTGGCGCGTGGCCCTCGTGCCGTCGTGCCGTCCGCCCCCAGCAGTCCTCGACACGCGCTGGGCGCTCGACAAGGGTGGAGACACGATGGGCTCGAGCCACGGTTGGCGCCCGTGACACACGGATACCAAGCGGAACGCTCCAGCCGTCCATCGCCCGGACCCGCTGGCGCTCCGACCGATCACGCGCGTCCGGGGGTCGTCTCGGGGTCCCGCGTTCCTCGTCCGTCCGTTGCGGGCGTGTTCGCTGTAGTACTCGCCGTGGTTGTCTCGATCCCGCTGCTGGTGACGCTCGAGGTGCTGCGCCACCCTCGTTGGTACCCGCTGGCCGACCAAGCGGACATCGAGTTGCGGCTGCGAGACGTGTGGACGGCGCATTCGCCCTTGACTGGCCTCTACTCCCGTCTCGGTGCCGGGCCGGGACGGGAAGGGAGCCGCCATCCGGGGCCGCTCGGGTTCTATGCGATGTGGCCGGTCTACCGAGTCTTCGGCGCGAACTCGTGGGCGATGCTCGCGTCGTCCGTCTCGCTGCATATCGTGGCGATTGGCGCGATCATCGCGACCGCGTACCGTCGGTCGGGGATCGCCCTCGTGGGCGGGGATCACCGCATCGGTTGCTGTTCTCACCCGCTTCTACGGGCCTCTGAACCTCACCGACCCCTAGACACCACACTTGCCCGCCCTGTGGTGGCTTCTCTTCGTTCTGGCTGTGTGGTCGGTGCTCTGCGAGGACATGGTGTTCTTCCTCATCGCGGCGGTCGCCGGTTCTTTCTGTGTGCAGACCGACATTGGATACGTTGGCCTGTTCATCGGGCTCGGCAGCGTGACGATCGCGGCGTGCGTTCATTCCGCGTCCATACGCGGTTGGCACGGCTAGTGGGTGCGTACCCAGCTCCGATGGATCGCCGTGACCGTCGGCGTGATGGGCGCGCTGTGGCTGCCGCCCATCATCGATCTAAGGCACAACTCACCCAACAACGTGTCTCAGTTGTGGCGCGCGCTGGGTCACCCGAACGCGCCACCCATCGGGGTGCGGCGCGGTGTGACGCTTCTGCTCGTGCACCTCAACCCGTGGCGGTTGGCGACGCACCGGCTCGGCTACAGCAACAACTTGGTAACCGGATCCGCGAGCGTGGGGACGCTGTTCTTGGCCGTGTGGGTCGCGAGCGTCTTAGTGGCCTGGCGTGCTCAACACGAGGCTCTGTTGCGCCTCGATGCTGTGCTCGGCGCGGCGCTCGTACTGGCGGCGGTGTCTATGAGTCGCATCTTCGGTGCTCTGTCCTACTACCTCGTCCTGTGGGGCTGGGGTCTCACCGCGGTCATGCTCGTCGCCGTCGGGTGGAGCCTCGGCATCGTGCTGAACCGGAGGGCCAACCCTGATGTTCGCCACACGAGGCTCGCCATCGGGACAGCGCTGCTCACCAGCGCCACGGTCTTGTTCGCCGCGCTGTTCACGATAGAGGCGAGCCGGGCCGAGGTAAATCAGGCGCAGCTATCGCATGTCCTTGGGGAACTCTCGGCCTCGACAGTCGCCGCGCTCTCGCGTGGTTCCGCGATCGGTGGCGGTCGACGCGGCCGCTACCTCGTCACCTGGTCGGATCCGTTCACGCTCGGGGTACAAGGCCCTGGTCTTCTGCTCGAACTGGAACGCCACGGCTTCGATGTCGGGACGACCCCCCCTCTTCGCTCCCAAGTGGGCGCTCATCGTGTGCTGTCACCGCAGGTTGCCGCGGGGCGCATCATCTTGGTGAAGGGTCCCGAGATCGTGCGAATGCGAGCAACGCCGGGCGTGCAGGAAGTCGCCTACGTCGACCATCGCACCCGCCGACAGCAATCGGCGTACGCACGGCTGCATGACCACATCGCTGACGAGCTGCGCCAGGCGCGACTCGGGTCGCTCGTACCCGACCTCGATCAGAACCTATGGGGAGTCGCGCTCGCCCCGCGGCTACCCAAGGTGATGTTCCCGCAAGTACTTCGCATGATGAACGCGAGCAATGACCTGCCGACAGCCGTCTTCGTCGCACCCCCGTCGTTGCCGCCCGGCCTTCCCGGTTGAGGCCCATTGTCGAGCTAGGAGTGGCGGGACTCTCAGTGCGAGCGGTGCGACGGGCGGGGGGTCAAAGGCTCGATCAGCACGCCGCGCGTCTCGCGCCGCTCGGCGCCACTCGCGATCGGCAGCGCTCACGAGGGTGCGAAGTAAGCAACCAATCGCTCCGCATACCACGCCTCCCAAGGCTCTTCTGGGCTCTGCGTGGCGTAGTCCTTGTCGAGCTGGACGAGCAGCCACGTGAGCTGGCTTCGCACCGGCGCCGCGCCCAGGATCTCGGGAAGCTCGGAGTGCTCGACGAGCCAGGCCGAGTACCACGAGGCCCAATCATCGTCGGCGCCATCGACGATCCGGTACACCACATGGTGCGTCTCGCCGGCCTCGTGCAGAAGATCGCGCACTCTCGCGGCGGTCTCGTTCATATCCGCGCCCATCCTCTCGGTCGAGTCCTGACAACGACCGTAGTTGCTCCGCGAAAACAGATCGGTGCCCGTTGATCACGGTTGAGCGCAGGTGCCGCTCGGCCGCCCTCGTCGGCCAATACGCGCTCCCTACTCCCGCTCGACGGCTAGGTTCGCGATGGAGTCCCGACGCGTATACCGCTCGTGACGATCAGGAAAACGGCGGGAAATCACGTCGCTTGTGTCAATCGCTTCGCGAGCTCAACGGCACCAGAGGCCGGAGCGACCGTGCGCGGCTTCGGCTACGCACCGGGCTCGACCATCAACGTCGTGAGTACGGGACCAGTCAGGCGCCGGCACCCCAAGGCCCCTACGGCGTCCTGTGCTCGGCGTCGGAGGCGAGCAACACGAGCTTCGCGTGCTCGGGATCGATCCCGACCGGAGATCTCGCGGGCGCGCCTGGTCGCCACGACATCGTGGCCAAGGACTCGAACGGGTTGAAGTCGGCCACGACGTTCAACCTCATTGGTTGACGTCGAGCCGAAACGACCGCGAGATCGTCCTATCAGCACTGAGTCGGACAGCATGATCGGCGCGACCTGACAACGTGATCGAACCTTCGGCGGTCCGGGCCGAACGCATCGACAGGCACGATATCGCCGTTCACGGCACCGCGGACGTTGACCCCGTACTCTTAGCCACGGGGGAAGGGAACGACCATGAGGCGAGCTCGTCTGCTTGCGGTGCTGGCGATCGCGGCTGTGCTGCTTGTGGCGTGTCGCCCCGGCGACCTCGACCCGACCTTTGGCAGCGGCGGCCTCGTCAAGCTCAAGTGGCCTGGGTCCTTCGAGGCCGACATCGGGGACCTGATCCAGGAGCCCTCGACAGGAAAGTTGGTGGCGTCGGCGGCGGTCCTCATCGGGGACTCCACCAGCTTCACCATCCGCTTCGGGCTGGCTCGGCTCACCAAGAAGGGCACGCTCGACACCAGCTTCGGCACTGGCGGGTACGTCGACACCGACTTCGGCCCCGACACCGGTTTCCGGAACCTCACGCTCCTGCCCGACGGCAAGATCCTGGCGATCGGAGGCGTCTCCGAGCAGACGAGCACGGGCTTCGACTCCGCCATCGCCCTGGCCCGCTACCTCCCGAACGGCACACTCGACACCACCTTCGGCGCGGGTGGCACGACCTACACCTACTTCCCGGGTCGGCAGGACGCAGCTACGGGGCGAATCGCGCTCCAGGGCGACGGCAGCATCGTGGTGGCGGACCGTGTCGGCCCGGATCGCGGTGGGGACTTCGCGTTGGCTCGCTTCAAGCCCAACGGCTCCGTCGACACGTCTTTCGGTGTGGGCGGGCGCCTGTTCACCGACCTCGGCGGTTTCGACGTGCCCTTGGGCGTCGTTCGCCAGCCCGACGACAAGCTGCTGGTCGTGGGGATCTCACGTCCGTCCATCTCAGGCTCGTCCCAAGCCGTCGCCATGGTTCGTTACAACCCCGACTCCTCGCTCGATTCCAGCTTCGGTGCCGGCGGGAAGGTGCTCACGAGCCCGGGCGGGCGCAGCTACGCCGTGAGCGGGCCAACGCTTCAAGCGAATGGCGACATCGTGTTGGGTGGCACGTCGCGGGTTGGTGTGGGAGATGCGGTGGCGACCCTTGTTCGCTTCTTGGCCAACGGCAGCGTGGACCTCAGCTTCGGCGCCAGCGGCGTGGTGCTCTACAACTCGAGCCCGAACGACATTGATTACTTCGGGCCGGCGGTGTTGGCGCCCGGCAACAAGCTGGTGACAACGCTCAACTCGGCACAGTTCTCTGCTGGCCTGGCGCGCTTCAACGAGGCGGATGGCAGCTTCGACTCGACCTTCGGCTCGGGTGGCGTGGTGGGGCCGGTGCCCCGCGAGAGCCCACAGGGCCTCGTCGCGACCCCTGAGGGGAACATCGTCGTGTCGAAGTTGCGGTTCACTTCGACGGGCAAGCTCAAAGCTTCCGGAGTCAATCGCTATCTCGGATGATCTGGTGTCGATTGCGCCCAAGGTGGGCAACCGGGAGCCCATCCTGGTAACGATGCCTTGTTGTCTCCCTCCCCGGGACAAAGGTCCTGGGACGCGCGGAGACCAGCAATGGGGA
>VAWU01000057.1 GCA_005888325.1 Actinomycetota bacterium | reverse complement strand
ACGAGGCGGCGAGCCGTTTCGAGCTCTCCATCGGCGGCCACGTCGCCGAGCTCGTCTACCGGCGGCGGGGTGACCGCCTCGTCCTGGTGCACACCGGTGTGCCCGACGAGCTCGAAGGACGAGGCGTCGGCGGCATGCTCGTCAACGCCGCGATCGAGCGCGCGGTCGAGCAGGGCCTGACCGTTGCGCCGTTGTGCCCCTTCGCCCGTCGCTGGCTCGAGCGTCATCCCGAGGTCGCGGCGAAGGTGACCATCGAGTAGACGCCCCGGACGGCCGCGTGCCCGAGACGAGCAGCGTGATCGCCGGTGCGCCCACGCCGTGGAGCAGCCCGAGCACCGTGCTGCCGGCCACGTTGACGACGAAGGTGCCGCGAGGAACCCGTCGGGTCGGTTGAGTTTGTGGCCGGCCACGCTCGGGCCACCGCTCCCAACCCGGCCAGCGCGACGAACGCCGCCGCGACCGTCACGGCTCCTCCTCCAGCGGGAGGGCGAGGGCGCTGGGCGCGGCCTCTGGGCCGAACCGGGCGCGGACCCGCCGTGTCGACTCGCCGGCGAGGATGTAGGCGCCGAGGCCGGCTGCGAGGCTCCCGACGACGTAGCCGAACGCCAGCCACGCCCGGCCGGCGTCGACCAGGTCGACCGACTCGACCGCGAAGGTGGAGAAGGTCGTGAGACCTCCGCAGAAGCCGATGCCGGCGAAGTCGTGCAACGCGAGATGGCTGCGAGGGTGGCCCCACTCCTCGGCCAGGACGACTCCGAGCGCGCCGCACCCGACGACGTTGACGGCGAACGTCGGCCACGGGAACGCACCGCCGTGGTTCCAGGCGGCCGCGACCGCCCATCGGAGGGCTGCGCCGAACGCTCCGCCCATCGCGATCGCGAGGTAGCGACGGGTCACCCTCCGGCTCGAACGTGCCTGCAGTCGAGACCAGGGTGCGTGGCCCCGGGCCCGAACGTTTGCGTCGTGACCTGCGGGGGAAGCGACTACGCACCGTGGGTGGGGAGGGCACGATTCGTCGCAGCGAACCGTCGCAGCTGGACCGCCGCGCGTTCGTGAGGCTGTCGACCTGCGGCGCCGGCGTGATCTGGGCGACGCCACGCATCCGCAGCGTTGCCCCGCTCCGGGCCGGGACCCCCCCGCCCTCGTCCGCACCGCCTCCACCCACCCACCCTCCCGAGGTCGCCTCGGAGCTGGCGGCGCCCGTCGAGCCTGCGGTGGCGCCCACCCGTCGTGCCGCCCCCGAGGTGAAGGGCGTGCACGATGACCTCGCGGTGACCGGGACCGAGATCGGGCAGATGACCCTGGTCGGGATCGGCGCCGTCGTGAGCGGGCTCGGGCTTCGGCATGTGGCCAGGCGTCTGGAGGCCGCCGAGCTGGAGGGTGGCACCCCACCGGTGTAGGGTGCACCCGCGCGATCGCCCCCACGTCACATCCGGGCCCGCGCCTCCCCACCGAGCCGGCTTCTCGCCGCGGGCGTGCGATTCGCAGCGAGCGCGCGCAGCGCCCCCGAGACGCAGTGCAACTCGTGACCGGCGAGCGGAGACTCGACGAGGCGGGCGATCCCGTCGAGATGCAGCCTGGCGGCCCGCGCTTGGGCGCGCCCGCCCTCCCGCGTGAGCCCCACGAGCACGACCCGTCGGTCGGCGTCGTCGTACCGACGCTCCAGCCATCCTCGGCGCACGAGGTGGTCAGCGACGCGGGTCGTCGACGGCCGGCTGATGAGCACCCGCGCCGCGAGCTCCGACATACGGAGCGCACGACCCGCGCCGCGGAGCTGGTACAGCACGTCGTACTCGTCGAGGGTCATGTCCGCCGCGGCTCGCAGCTCGCCATCGAGCTGCGTGGTCAGACGGCGATGGGCGATCAGCAGCGCCGTCCACACGTCGAGCGCTTCGGGCCCCGGCTTTGTCATACTGGAATAGTTCCACATGAACGCGAGTTGCAGGGGCTACCACCCGCTCGTTCGGAAGGAACCTGAGATGAGCACCGCGATCGACGTCCGCAGGGCCGACACCCGCCCGCACACCAAGCTCGGCTGGCTGGACAGCCGTCACAGCTTCAGCTTCGGTCACAACTACGACCCCGGGAACACGCACCACGGTCTGTTGCTCGTCTCCAACGACGACCGGGTCGCGGCCGGAACCGGCTTCAGCACCCACCCGCACCAGGACATGGAGATCGTCACGTGGGTGCTCTCCGGCCGGCTCGAGCACAAGGACTCCGAGGGCAACCGCGGGGAGCTCTACCCCGGGCTCGCGCAGCGGATGAGCGCGGGCACGGGCATCTGGCACTCGGAGATGAACCCGTCGGGCGACGACGGTGTGCACTTCATCCAGATGTGGGTGCTCCCCGACACCGAGCGGGTCACGCCCGGCTACGAGCAGCTCGACATCAACGGTGAGCTCGACCACGGCGGCCTGCACCCGATCGCGTCGGGCGAGGGCCACGACGCGGCCATCTCGCTCCGCCAGAAGGACGCCGTGCTCTGGGGCGGCCGGCTCAAGCCGGGCGAGACGGTCTCGGTTCCCGACGGCCGCAACGTGCATCTCTTCGTCGCCGTCGGTGAGGTCGGCCTCGAAGGCGCGGGTCCGCTCGTCGCAGGCGACGCGGTCCGGCTCCAGGGTGCCGGGTCACCGAAGCTGACCGCCGGACCGGCCGGCGCCGAGACGCTGATCTGGGTCACGGCCTGAGACTGGGTCACGGCCTGAGGCTCTGTGGCTACAGCCCGCTGCCGCCGTCGACGACGAGCGTCTGACCGGTCATGTAGCTGCTCGCGGGGCTGACGAGGAACGCCATCGCCGCGTCGAGCTCATGAGGTTGTCCCACACGCGCGAGCGGCACACGCGCCTCGTAGGCGGCGCGCAGCTCCTCGGAGTCGACGAGCTCCGCGGTCATCTCGCTCGGGAACATGCCCGGGCAGATCGCGTTGACGCGGATCCCGTAACGCGCCCACTGCAGCGCGAGCTCGCGTGTGAGTCCGACCAGCCCCGACTTGGAGGCCACGTAGCTGGCCTGCGGGAGCAGGGGCGTCGACCGGAACGCAGCTGCTGACGCGACGTTGACGATGGCACCACCCTGTCCGGCCGTGCGCATGTGCGCCGCGGCCGCCTGCGCCAGCTCGAACGGAGCGATGAGGTCGACACCCACCACCTCCGCGAAGCCGGCGGCGGACTCGCGGAGCGCAGGAAGCACCGCGCTGATCCCCGCGTTCGCCACCACGACATCGACCCGCTGATGGTGGTCGAGGGTGGTCGCGACGAGAGCCGCGGACGCGCCGCGCTCGCTTACGTCGCAAGCGACGGCGTCGCCACGCTCCAGCGACGCGGCGAGCGCTTCAATGCGTTCGGTGCGTCGGCCGGAGACGACGACTGTCGCACCGAGAGCGTCGAGCACGCGCGCGAAACGGGCACCGATGCCGGAGCTCGCGCCGGTGACGACGGCAACCTTGCCGTCGAGACGGAAGCCGACGAGGGGGTCGATACGGTCGGAAGGTGGGGTCACGGTCGGACAGGCTGTCGAACGCGGGTGGCCGCCGTCCAGCGCGACATCGTGCGTTGGCCACAGCCCCCGACGTCGTCTACCCGGCGTCGTAGGATGAGGGCATGGCCATCCGCACCAAGCTCACCGTCCGAGACACCGCCACGGGCAGCCCGACCACCACCGACAAGCCCGCGGCACGGCGGGAAGTGTCCGACGAGGAGCGCGCGCTCCGCAAAGAGCGGGTGGCCGCGGCGAAGGACGCGTTGAAGCGCTCGGTGGGGTTGCGGGGGGAGCAGGTGGCGCCGGCGAGGGCGGCCCTCAAGCTGTACCTCCAGCGCCTCAACGAGCCGCGCCAGCCCGACGACGCGATGTTCAAGGCACTGATCGAGGCGCCGTTCCAGGTGCCCCCGAGAAAGAGGGAGCGTCGCTGAGCGACCGCCCTCGTGAGCGCCTCCGCGCCGCGCTCGTCAGCGGCGGTTCGGCGGCAGCAACTGCATCTGCAGGGTCTCGCCCAACCATCGCTCGAAGGTCGCCGGGCCCCAGCGCTGCTCCTCGACCAGCTGGTGGTACAGGCCCGGGTCGATGAGGACGAACACGACGTCGGCCGCGGCGCGCTTCGTGAGGCCCGCGCCCAGTCGCCCTCGCTCCAGGAGCATGCGGATGACGTTGCCCGCGCCGGCGCGCCGCTCACCTCGGATCTGGTCCCAGTGCTCGCGCACGTCGGCGTGCGCGCTCGCAGCCCCCCTCATCACCTCGTAGATCCCGGCGACCCGCCGGTCGATGACGGTGACCATGTGAGCGTACCGAACGAGCATCGTGCGGGCATCGGGCGCTTCGCGCACCGGTCGCGCCCACGGGCGCTCCGGCAGCGGCACGGGCTCGTCGTCGCCGACGATGGCGACGTCGTACGCGGCCCGTAACAACGACGGCTTGCCGCCGAACGCGTTGAACACCGTGGCCCGGCTCACGCCCGCGGCGGAGGCGATGGCGTCGATCGAGACCGGCCCGTAGCCCTCGTCGACGAACAGCTCGGTCGCGGCGCGAATCGTCGACATCCGGGTCGACTCGGCCTGCGACCGGCGCAGCGCGGACCGATACGCGCGCTTGACAGGAACGTTCGTTTTCATGAGACTCGAAGTCTAATGAATAATCAGGCGCAGGACACGACAATCCCGTCCGTGCGGTCGAAGCCGCCGCCGGCCCGGCTCATGCGGCTTTTCAACCCGTTGATGCGCGTCGCGATCCGTTCGCGCCTCGGACGGCGGATGGAACCCCTCGCCGTGCTCCGCTACCACGGGCGGCACAGCGGGAGACGGCGCGACATCCCGGTCGGCGTCCACGATGTCGCGGGCGTCCCGTCGGTGTTCACCGACCGACCGTGGCGGCTCAACTTCGCGGGCGGAGCCGAGGTGATCGTGATGCGGGCCGGCCAGGCGCGGCCCGCCCGGGCCGAGCTGGTGGAGGACCCCGACCAGGTCGGGTCCGCGCTGGCCGTCGCGATACGAGAGGTCGGGCCGCGAAAGCTCGGTCTGGCCGTCGCCGAGGGTCACCGGCCCACGGCCGCAGAGCTCGCTGCCGTCGGCCGTTCGATGATCAGACTCCACTTCGACGCGTAGCAATCCCGCCGAACGCCCCTAGCATGGCCGACCATGCGAGCTCGTCCCGCTGGCCCCGACGTCATCGCAGGTGAGACCCGCCCTGAGGCGGGCACGATCGAGCCGGAGCTCGAGACATACCGTCGGGAGCTGACGGCCTACTGCTACCGGATGCTGGGCTCGGGCTTCGAGGCCGAGGACGCGGTGCAGGAGACGATGGTGCGGGCCTGGCGGGGCATCGACAAGTTCGAGGGGCGCTCGGCCCTGCGGTCGTGGCTCTACCGAATCGCCACCAACGTGTGCCTCGACATGCTGCACGGGCCGCAGCGCCGGGCGCGGCCGATGGACCTGGGGCCGTCGTCCACCGCCGACTCCGTGCTGCCTGCGGGTCTGCCCGAGCACACATGGGTCCAGCCCGTGCCGGATGCGCGCGTGCTTCCCGCCAACGGCGATCCCGCCGACCTGGCCGCGGCCCGCGACTCGATCCGCCTCGCCTTCGTGGCCGCCCTGCAGCATCTGCCGCCGCGGCAGCGCGCGGTGCTGATCCTGCGCGAGGTGCTTCGCTGGCAGGCCAGCGAGGTGGCCGAGCTGCTCGGCACCAGCGTCGTCTCGGTGAACAGCGCGCTCCAACGCGCCCGCGCCACGCTCGAGTCCGTCGACGCCGACACGACCCGCCCGACCGCGATGGACGACGAGCAGCGAGAGCTCCTGGCCCGGTACGTCGACGCCTTCGAGCGCTACGACATCACGTCGCTCGTCTCGCTTCTTCACGAGGACGCCACGTTCACCATGCCACCCCATCCACTGTGGCTGCAGGGACCGGTCGAGATCAGCAAGTGGTACCTCGGGCAGGGCATCGGGTGCCGGGGCGCCCGCCTGGTGGCCACCGCGGCCAACGGGTGCGCGGCCTTCGGCAGCTACAAGCAGGTGGCACCGGGGATCCACGAGCCCTTCAACGTCCACGTGGTCGAGATCTCAGACGGCCGGATCTCCGGGTTGCACCACTTCCTCTACCCCGAGCTGTTCGCCGCCTTCGACCTCCCGGCGCGCCTCGAGCGCCAGTAGCTCCGACAACCCGACCAGCTCGAGCAGCTCGCACAGCTCCGCGCGCGGGTCGCGCAGCCGGATCGAGCAGCCCAGCCGGCGGGCCGCGAGCTCGAGCCGGGCCAGGGAGTCCACTAGGACGAGGTCGGGTCGCGGGCCGACCACCTTGCCGAGGACGACCTCGACGTCGCCGTGGACGATCAACAGGACCGTCGTCGCCCCATCGGTCGTGTCCACATGGAGAGGACGGGTCGCGCAGGCGGAACTCACCGCGACAATCGCCCGCTGCCTCCTCAATCGGGCAGCATCGGCACCGAAAGGCCCTGGTCGCGCCCCAACAGCACGGCCCGGGTGACGGCGGCCGACCCGAACCGGTCGCGCACGTCGTCGAGCGCGGTGTCCAGAGCGCTGCCGCGGTCACGATCGAACGGCAACACGAGCTGGACCGCGCCGTCGTCGTCGAGGTTGCCGACTGCGACCCCGACCAGCGTGAGGCCCTGGCGTTCGATCATCGGCATGCACGCGGTCAGAAGGACGCGAGCGGTGCGAAGGATGGGCTGGGTCTGCGCGGTGGCCCGAGACAAGGTGTGCGACCGGGTCGCGCGTGAGAAGTCGTCGAAGCGCAATCGGAGCACGATCGTGCGACCGACCCGTCCGGCGGCTCGCATCCGGCGGGTGACGCGGTCGACGAGCCCCGCGACCACGGCGTCGACCGCATCGGGTGACCGCCGCGAGCGGCCGAGCGCGCGCTGCGACCCGATCGAACGCCGGCGCCGCCCGACCTGCACCGGCCGGGGGTCGAGGTTGTGGGCGAGGGCGTGGAGGTGACGGCCCGCCGCGCGACCGAGGATCGAGACCAGCGCGGCCTCGGCGAGGCCGGCGACCTCGCCGACGGTGTTGATGCCGCGGCCATGGAGCTCGGTGGCGGTCACGGGGCCGACGCCCCAGAGCCGTTCGACCGGGAGCGGGTGGAGAAAGGCGAGCTCGCGGTCGGGCGGCACGACCAGCAGCCCGTCGGGCTTGGCCACCCCGCTCGCCACCTTGGCGAGGAACTTGGTCCTGGCCACTCCAACGGTGATCGGCAGACCGACCCGCTCGAGCACGTCGCGACGCAACCGCACGGCGATCTCGGTGGGCGTGCCGGAGAGGCGCCGCAACCCGCCGACGTCGAGGAATGCTTCGTCGATCGACAGGCCCTCGACCAGCGGCGTCGTCTGTTCGAACACCTCGAACACCGCCTTGCTCGCGTCGGAGTAGGCCGACATCCGGGGCTCGACCACGACGGCTCGTGGGCACATCCGGCAGGCCTGCGCTCCGCCCATCGCGGTGCGGACGCCGTACGCCCTCGCCTCGTAGCTGGCCGACAGGACGACCCCGGCGCCAACGATCACGGGACGGTCGCGCAGACCCGGGTCGTCCCGTTGCTCGACCGAGGCGTAGAAGGCATCGAGGTCGGCGTGCAGGATCGTCGCCTGGCTGGCCACGAACACATGTTCGCCCCTGCCGGCACCGATCGGCAACACCAGTCGAGCGCCGGCGTACCCTCCTGATCAGCCGGTGACGACGCCCCGTGCGTCATCCGCGTGGAGCAGCTCCTCGAGCTCGGCCTCGATGGCTTCGGCTGACTCGCCCTCGACGTGGAACGTGGGCAGACGTCGGGCGAGACCTTCCGGCAGCCACCAGTTCGCGTCACCGAGCAGCTCCATCGTGGAAGGCACCAACACCATCCGCACGAGCGTGGCGTCGACGAAGATCGCGGTCGCCAACCCGATTCCGATCATCTTCAGGAAGACCTCGGGGGCGAGGACGAAGGCGAGGAAGACCGAGATCATGATCGCGGCGGCCGCGGTGATCACTCGTGCCGTGTGCGCGAGGCCGTCGGCGACGGCCGTCGCGTTGTCGCCGGTCCGTGCGTACTCCTCACGGATGCGTGACAGCAGGAAGACCTCGTAGTCCATCGACAGCCCGAACAGGATGGCGAACATCATCATCGGGATGAAGCTGGGGATCGGCACCGGGTCGTGGATGCCGACGAGACCGCCGAGCCAGCCGCCCTGCACCATCATCGCCACCACGCCGTACGCGGCGCCGACCGACAACAGGTTCATGATCGCGGCCTTGAGCGGCACGAGGAGCGAGCGGAAGACGACGAGCAGCAGCAGGAACGACAGCACGATCACCGCGCCGATGAAGACACCCAGACGGTCGGCCACGTAGCTCGTCGCATCGACGCTCGCGCCGGTGGGACCGCCGAGGTGCACGGTGACGCCGGTGCCGGCGGTCGCCTGGGGCAGGACGTTCTTGCGCAGCCGCCGGACGAGGTCCTGGGTGGCCTGAGCCTGGGGCGAGGACTTCGGATACGCGACCAGGAGCGCCACCTTGCCGTCGGGGCTCGCGACGGGGGGGCTCACGAACGCCACGTCCGCGTCCGACCTCAGCGCGGCTGCGACCGGCGCCACGGCGGTGGCGGGCTCCTTGCCGTCGGCGGTGGCGACCACCAGCAGCGGGCCGTTGAAGCCGGGCCCGAAACCTCGGCTCAAGAGGTCGTAGGCGCGGCGGGTGGTGAAGCTCTCAGGCGAGTTGCCGGCGTCGGGAAACCCGAAGTGCATGTGGCGTGCGGGCGCGATCAGGGCGAGCAGCGCGACGAGGCACACGATGGCGGCAGGCCACGGGTGGCGCTGCACGACGCGGCTCCAACGGTAGGACAGCGACCTTCGGTCGCCGGTCTCCTTGCGGTTCACGAACGGCAGGCGCAGCCGGTCGATCTTCGTTCCGATGAACCCGAGCATGGCCGGCAACAGCGTCACCGACGCCAGCATCACGACGAGCACCGCGGACACGGCCCCGACCGCAAGGCCGCGGAGAAACCCGAGGTTCATCACGAACAGGCCGAGGAGCGAGATGATCACCGTGCAACCGGCGAAGATCACCGCGCGCCCGGAGGTGGTGATCGACGTTATGACGGCAGCCCGCGGCTCGAGCCCCGTGTGCAGCGCGGCGCGGTAGCGGGTGACGATGAAGAGCACGTAGTCGATCCCGACGCCGATGCCGATCATCGCGGCCACCTGCGGCGCGAAGTCGGGCACCTCGAGCAGGTTGGCCAGGAGCGTGATCAGGCTCAAGCCGATGCCGAGGCCGACGACCGCGACGAGGATCGGCAGGCCCATGGCCAGCAGCGAGCCGAAGCTGACGAGCAGGATCAGCGCCGCAACCAGGAGGCCGATGCCCTCGGAGCTGAACTGGGTCTGCTCGGCACCGTTGAGCGCGAAACCGGCCAGCTCGACCTGGAGGTCCGGCCGATCGAGCTTCCGGCCCAGTGCGATGAGCGCCTTGGCGTCGGCTTTCTTGTAGTCGGAGACGGTCTGGTCGAGGCGAAGCGTGCCGTAGGCGATGGTGCGCTTCGGCGCGATCTGCCGGGTGCCCTCCGGTGAGAACGGTGAGACCACCGCGCTCACGTGCGGCTGCCCGCCGAACTGGCCGAGGGCGTCAACGATCGCCGCTTGCACGGCGGGGTCGTCGACGGTCCTGCCCTGCCGCGTCTGGAAGACGACGTCGACGTCGTCTCCGGCCCGGGCGCGGAAGCCGCGCTCGAGGAGGTCCTGCGCCTTCTGGGAGTCCGAGCCGGGCGTGCTGAACGTGAAGTTGTAGTCGCCACCGAAGGCGCCCGCCGCGAAGACCGTGGCGACGAGGAGCGCGACCCACAGCACCAGCACCCGTCGCCGGCGGCGGTACGACCAGTCGGCGAGACGCACGAGCAGTGTCGGGCGGGACGCGGCGGTGCTCGTACTGGTCGTCGTCGTCTCGGTACTCATCGCATTGGCTCCTCGGGGTCGATCTCCACGGCTCTCGAGAGACCGACGGCGCGGCGACGGAGAACTCATCGGTGCGTGGGAGACCGAAGGGAGGGTAGCCGCTGTCGTGAGCGTGCCTAACGTGACCGGAGCTGGTGGGCACGACACGAACACGAAAGAGGGAGGCCGTGCATGGAGTTCATACAGATCATCGAGTGCCGCACGTCGAAGCTCGACGAGCTCACCGCGGCGGTCGATCATCACCCGCGACCGCAACGACCCGGAGCGCTATCTGATCTTGGCGTTCTTCGATTCCTACGACTCGGCCATGGTGAACTCCAACCTGCCCGAGACCGCCGAGTTCGGCCGCAAGCAGAACGCGCTGTCGACCGGCCGATGGCCTTCACCGACCTCGACGTCGTCGAAGACCAGTCGTAGCTCGGCGGCTTCGTCAAGGCCCTCGGCGTGCGATTAGCGTCGCGGTGCTGGTCGATCGATCGCCCGGGAGGACGAACATGGCACTGCCGAGCCCCTGGCCCACGATCCATGCCGAGCGAAAGGCGCTTGCCGCGGATCTCGCGTCGCTCACCGATGAACAGTGGGCGACACCATCGCTCTGCGGAGGATGGACGGTGCGCGAGGTGCTCGGTCACATGACCTCGACCGCGGCGATGACGCCGCCGAAGTTCTTCGCCCGCCTCGCCGGCTCCGGCTTCCGCTTCAACGCCATGACGGCCAAGGGCGTCGCGCAGGAATGCGGGGGAACGCCGGCCGACACCCTCCGTCGGTTCGGCGAGCACGTCGACAGCAGCACCCATCCACCCGGCCCGGTCGACACGTGGTTGGGGGAGACGATCGTGCACAGCGAGGACATCCGCCGCCCGCTCGCCATCGCCCACGACTACCCGGTCGACGCGGTGACCCGGGTGATCGACTCGTACCGCAAGTCCAACCTGCTCATCGGAGGCAAGAACCGCGCTGCAGGCCTCACGTTGCGGGCGACCGACGCGGACTGGGCGGCGGGCACCGGGCCCGAGGTCACGGGGCCTGCGCTCGCCATCTTGCTCGCCGTCGCGGGCCGCGGCGCCGGAGCCGACGGGCTCACGGGCGACGGCGTGGCGACGCTGCGGTCGCGCCTGTAGCCCGTCGCGCTCGGCGCCGCTCGAGGGGCGGCGGGCTCATCAGGCCGTTTCGTCGGTGATCCCCAACCGCTCGGCGTACGCATCGCGCAACTCCGCCCATCCGTAGCTCATGGCGGCCTGCCCGCGGATCGGACCCACCGGCTGTCCGTCGAGCACCCGATCGGCCACGACGAGGCAGAGGTGCCAGCCCGCGGCCGCCTTCGGCACCTGGTCGCGGTCCTTGGTCGTGTGCCGCAGGGTCAGGCGCGTCCCGACATCGGTGGCCGCGAGCTCCCAGCGCAGCACGTCGCCCCCCCAGACGTATTCGAGCAGCGTCGGACGCTCGGCGCGTCGCACCTTGGCCTCGAGGTCGGCGGAGGTGTCCGCGTCGATCATCGTCAAGGTTGCATCGCCGACGCGGCTGAGGTTCCTGTCGGCCGCGAAGGGCGCCCACTCCCGGAGTTGATCGGGCTCGGTCAGCGCGGCCCACACCTTCTCCAGTGGATGCCGCAGGTCTCGCACGAACACAAGCTCCCAACCGTCTCCGCGGGCACGGCACTCCACCCGCGCGAGGGGGCCGGGCTCGAAATGGGTTGGGTCCATCGCTCCTACTCCTTGTCGTCGAGGTGACGCTCGAGGGCGTCGAGGTGGTGACTCCACAGGCGGCGGTACGGCTCGAGCCACTCCGCGAGGGTCTCGAAGGGACCGGTCTCGATCCGGTAGATGCGGTGTTGTGCCGCGGTGCGGCAAGAGACGAAGCCCGCTTCGCGCAGCACCTTCAGGTGCTTGGACGTCGTGGGCTGGCTGACCGAAAGCGCCTCCACGAGCTCACCGACGCTGCTCTCCGACGATCGCAGCCGGTCGAGGATCCGTCGCCGGGTGGGCTCGGCGAGCACCGTGAACGAGTCCAGTGACACGTCACAATATGCCTCTACCCGTATATGCCTGTCAAGGCCTATACAGGAGCCCCCAGGGCGCCCGGTTGCTACGAGAGGGCGGCCCGCAGGGCGGCGAGTCGCTCGGGGACCACCCGCCACATCATCCAGCGGCCGCGCTTCTCCCCCGCGAGCAGGCCGGCGTCGGCCAGCGCCTTCGTGTGGTGGCTGATGGTCGGCTGCGACTTGCCCAACGGACCCTCGAGATCGCACGAGCAGACCTCGCCGCCGGCGGCCACGAGGCTGAGCAGCCGCAGCCGCACCGGGTCGGCCAGCGCCGCGAGCACCCGCGCCAGCTCCTCGGCCTCGGCCTCGGCCAGCGGCGCCGCGAGCACGGGTGCGCAGCACACCACGCCATCGAGCTGGACGACCGACATCTGCTTGGCAGCCATGAAGTGCTCCTCCACCTATTGACAGGCGTCGATACATTTGCAAGAGTCAACGGATCGACAACAGTCAATCTATCGGAGGCTTCCTTCCATGTCACGGCTTCAACTCGCACTGAACGTCCCCGATATCGACGAAGCCGTCGGCTTCTACTCCAAGCTCTTCGCGACCGAGCCGAACAAGCGCAAGCCCGGCTACGCCAACTTCGCCATCGCGGATCCCCCGCTCAAGCTCGTGCTGTTCGAGCAGGCCGGTGCCGACAGCCGCCTCAACCACCTGGGCGTGGAGGTCGTCTCGACCGACGAGGTCGTCGCGCACCAGGCCCGACTGACCGACGGGGGTGTCGCCACCGTCGAGGAGAACGGAACTTGTTGCTACGCCCGCCAGGACAAGGTCTGGGTCGACGGGCCCGACGGCTCGTGGGAGATCTACGCGGTGCTCGAGGACAGCGACAGCTTCGGACAGTCGTCCGCCCACGTCGACGAGACAGAGGCCTCGTTGCCCTGCGCGTCGGTGCCCGAAGCCGCAGCCCGCTGCTGCTGAGCGCGTCTCGAGGGAGTGACCGGGTTGGACGTCGTGCTGCTAGGAACCGGCTCGCCCCTGCCCGACCCCGAGCGGGCGGGGCCGGCCACCCTGGTGCGCGCCGGTGGGCTCCAGCTTCTCGTCGACTGTGGCCGAGGCGTCCTGATGCGTCTCGCCGCGCTCGGCACCGGACCGCCCGCGCTCGATGCCGTCTTCCTCACCCACCTCCACTCCGACCACGTCTGCGACTTCAACGACGTCCTCACGACCAGGTGGGTCATGTCGCTCGCGGACGCACCTCTCCGCGTGGTGGGCCCACCGGGGACGGCGGCCTTCGTGGACCGCACGATCGACATGCTGCGCGACGACATCGGCTACCGGCTCGCCCATCACGACGACCTCAACTGGGAGCCCACCTGCGACGTCACCGAGGTCGACGATGGGACCGCGTTCGAGAAGAGCGCGGTTCGCGTCGTCGCGGCACCGACCGACCATCGACCAGTGGCGCCGACGGTGGGTTACCGGTTCGAGCACGACGGCGTGGCGGTGGTGCTCGCGGGCGACACGGTCCCGTGCGAGGGCCTCGACCGCCTTTGCGCCGGCGCCGACGTGTACGTGCAGACCGTGGTGCGGCGTTCGCTCATCGAGCGGGTGCCGATGCAACGGTTCCAAGACATCCTCGACTACCACAGCTCCACCGATGACGCGTTGCGCACTGCGTCACGGGCGGGGGTGCGCACGCTCGTGTACACCCACTGTGTGCCGCCGATCGCGGCGGGCGGTGAGCAGGACCTGCTCGACGAGGCCCGCGGACAGTTCGCCGGCGAGGTCGTCGTCGCTCGGGACCTCGACGTGGTGACCGTGACCGCCGGGAGCGCGCCGGCTGTCATCGACCGCCGACTCGGGTAGGCGGGTTCACCGCCTCGCACGTGCGGTGGACGCGGGGTGCAAGCCGTCCAGCACGGCGTCGATGGCCAGGCTCCAGCGCCGATCGACCGATGCCCTGGACGTGCCGAGCCAACCCGCGGCCTCCTGGGCCGCCAAACCCTGCGCGAGCGCGACGAGCGCGTGCGCGATGTCGGTCTCGTCGCCGCGCAGGATGCCCGCGTCGATGGCGCGCCGGACGCGCGCCACGATGAACTCCCTGACCGCGCTGCCTGCGGTCAGCTCCGCGGGGCCCGGGTCGAAGTCGGCGAAGGGCCGGGAGAACATCACCTCGGCCAGCACCGGGTTCTCACGCACGAACGCCCGGAAGACCCGGATGACACGCACCAGGTCGGCACGCGGATCGTCGGAGATCTGGACGCGGTCGAAGCGTCGCCGCAGCAGTCGGAAGCCCTCGAAGAACACCTCCCGGACGAGCCCGGCCTTGTCTCCGAACAGCTCGTAGACCGCCGGCGTCGACGTCTCCGCCTGCTGCGCGACCCGCCGGGCCGTGAAACCGGCGATCCCCTCGTCGGCCAGCGTCGCGACCGCGACCTGCAGGACGCGGTCTCGCAGCTCGGGCGTCCGCTGCTTCGCTCTCGGCACCACGGTCTCCTGTCGCGACGGTTGGTTGGGGCGGTCACGTCCGGCTCACGCCGTCGCCGAGAAGTCGGCGTCGTCGGCTTCGATGGCCGCCCGGAGCGCGTGCAGCGAGCGGTCCCGGGCGCGCCGTTTGCTCGCGGCGTGCGCCTCTCCGTCGAGCTTGGCCAGCAGGTCCGCCGCGCTCAGGGCAACGTCCCGCAGCTCGGAGGCCGGCACGACGCGATCCAAGAAGCCGGCCGCGACCGCGTCGTCGGGAGAGAAGACCTCCGCGAGGACGACCGCGCGGTTGAAGTGCGCGGGCGTGAGCCGTTGCCTGCAGATCTCGACCGCGGCCCGCGGCATCGTGAGACCGATGGCGACCTCGTTGGCGGTGATCTTGTAAGGGCCGGCCGCACCGACTCGGTAGTCGCCCGACAACAGGAGGAACACACCCATGGCCACCGCGTGGCCGGTGCACGCGATGAGCACGGGCGTCGGGAACGAGAGGAGCCGTTCCGCCAGCTCGAAGCCGGCTCGAAGCATGCCTGACGCGTCGGAGCCGCCGCCCCTGAGCACCGCCAGATCGAACCCGGCCGAGAACAGGCCGTCTCTGCCGGTGAGCACGACGACGGCCCGGTCCGCGGTGGCGCGATCGAGGGCCGCGCCGAGCTCCGTGAGCATCTGAACCGACAGCGCGTTCACCTTCCCGTCGTCCATCGTGATCGTGGCGATGGAGCCTTCGAGCTGATACGAGACGAGCGTCCCCATGACGACCCTGCCTTTCTCTCGGCGCCTTTCTCCGGCGCGCCCTCAGCCCTAATTGTGACGACGTTACGAAACCAAGTCCCGGTTCGTGGGCGAGGCCTCGCAGCAGATCGCGGAGCATGCACCCGGTACGCTCGCGCCGAGGTCGTGACTGGCGTTGCGAGGTGGAGCCAACCACCGGGGAGCGACCTTCGAGCCGTGCCGAACGCCTGGGCCCTGCGGAGCAAGGAGCCATCATGGCCGTCGGCAGCTTGTTACAGACCTATCTCGCTCGGTTCGGCGTCAGCACCGAGGGAATGTCAGGCGAGACGATCGGCTTCGCCGCCGCGCTCGACGCCGTCGCCAGCGTGGAACCCGACGTCGCGGACGCGGTCCTGCGTGAGCTCGTCGACCAGCGGACCCACCTCAAGCTGATCGCGAGCGAGAACTTCGCCAGCCCCGCGGTGCTGCTCGCGATGGGCAACTGGCTGAGCGACAAGTACGCCGAGGGCGCTCCGGGCCACCGCCTGTACGCGGGCTGCGACAACGTCGATGCGATCGAGTCGCGTGCGAACGAGCTGGCGTGCGCGCTCTTCGGCGCCGAGCACGCGTACGCGCAGCCCCACAGCGGGATCGACGCCAACCTGGTCGCCTTCTGGGCGGTGCTGTCCCAGCGCGTGGAGTCGCCGGCTCTGAAACGCCTCGAGGCCCAGCACGTGAACAATCTGTCCGACGATGACTGGGAGGGCCTGCGCCGGGAGCTGGGCAACCAGACGCTCCTCGGCATGTCGCTGCATGCGGGAGGGCACCTGACCCACGGCTTCCGCCCGAACATCTCGGGAAAGCTGTTCCGACACCGCTCCTACGGAGTCGACCCGCGGACGTCGCTCCTCGACTACGACGACATCAGACAGCGGGCGCGCACGGAGCGACCGCTGATCCTGATCGCGGGGTACAGCTCGTACCCCCGCCTCGTGAACTTCCGCGTGCTGCGCGAGATCGCAGACGAGGTCGGCGCCACGTTCATGGTCGACATGGCGCACTTCGCCGGGCTGGTCGCCGGCAAGGTCCTCACCGGCGACCACGACCCCGTCCCCCACGCGCACATCGTCACCACCACGACCCACAAGACCCTGCGCGGACCGCGCGGCGGGCTCGTGCTCTGCCGTCGGGAGCTAGCCGAGCACGTCGACCGCGGGTGCCCGCTGGTGCTCGGCGGCCCGTTGCCCCACGTCATGGCGGCCAAGGCCGTGGCGCTGGCCGAGGCGACGCAGCCGTCGTTCGCGGCGTACGCGTCGGCCGTCGTCGAGAACGCGCGCGTCCTCGCCGAAGCACTGGTCGCCGGCGATGTCCCGGTGGTGACGGGCGGAACGGACAACCACCTCGTGCTCGTCGATGTCCGTCCGTTCGGGCTCAACGGACGTCAGGCGGAGTCCGCGTGCCGGGCCGCGGGCATCACCTTGAACCGCAACGTCGTCCCCGACGAGACGAACGGCCCCTGGTACACCAGTGGCCTCCGGCTGGGCACTCCCGCGGTCACCACGCTCCGGATGGGCGCCGAGGAGATGCGCGAGATCGCGGACGTGCTCGCTTCCGTCCTTGGCGGCGCGTCCCCGGGTGTCGTCGCATCCGGACCGAACCAGGGCAAGCCCTCACTCGTGCAGTTCCGCCTCGAGGAGCAGATCGTGCGGGCCGCGCGCTCCAGGGTGGACGACCTCCTCGCCCGATACCCGCTCTACCCCGAGATCGAGCTCTGACGATCGGCGCCGTGCACCACCGGCTGTCTCAGGTGGCGCCGGTGGGCCCGAAGCGTTCGACGCGAATGGCGGTTGCGGGGATGCCGGAATCGAGGAGCAGGTCGGTGGCGTGGTCGGCGAACCCGGTCGAGCCACAGACGTAGGCGGTGGCCGCTCGATCGGGCAAGGGGGGAATGTCGGACGCGATGAGCCGTCCGGGTGGGCGCGCCGCGCCGGGCGGGTTGCGGCGGGTGTAGACGACGGTGGTCTCGGGCCCGGGCAGCTCGGCGGCGTAGTAGAGGTCGTCGGGAGTACGGACCGAGAGGACGAGGCGGACGAGCTCGGCCCTTCCGGTACGGCGGGCGAGGCGGAGCATGGCCATGAGCGGAACCACGCCGGATCCGCCGCCGACGAGGAGCACCGGGGTCGTGCCCTCCCAGACGAACCATCCGCCGATGGGTCCGCGAACCTCGAGATCGTCACCCGGTTGGGCGACGTCGTGGAGGAAAGTCGAGACCTCTCCGTCGTCCAGACGTTCGACGGTGAAGTCGAGCTCGGCCGAACCATCGGGCGCGGAGGCGATCGAGTAGGACCGCGATGCGGTGTACCCGTCCGGTGCGGTGAGTCTGATGACGTAGTGCTGTCCGGCGAGGTGCGGGGTCGGCTGGTGCAGGCGCAGCCGGAAGGTCTTCGCGCTGCCCGTCTCGTTCGAGATGCCGACCAGCGTCGCGGTCTGCCACGTCGTCCGCGTCTGACCCGCGCCCATGGATCAGTCGCCCTGGTAGCGCTGCTCGAGCCAGGGGTCGCCGCGGTCGTGGTAGCCGTTGCGCTCCCAGAACCCGGGCTCGTCGTGGTCGAGCAGGCGGAGGCCGGCGATCCACTTGGCGCTCTTCCAGAAGTAGAGGTGGGGAACGAGGAGCCGGGCCGGGCCGCCGTGGTCGACGGGGAGGGGCTTTCCGTCGACCTCCCAGGTGACCCACGCGTGCCCGTCCGTCACATCTGCCAGCGGGAGGTTCGTCGTGTAGCCGGTGTGGGAGAACGCGAGCACATGGGTGGCGTTCGCCAGCGGCCGGGCAATCTCGAGCAGGGTGTCGACCGAGACCCCCCTGAAGGTCATGTCGAACTTCGACCACGTGGTGACGCAATGGATGGCACCTTCGTATGTCGACGGCGCGAGTGCCTGGACCTCACTCCACGTCCAGGTCGTCGGCCGCTCGACGAGCCCTTCAACCGCGAGCGACCAGTCCGTGGTGGACAGCCTCGGCGTGGCCTCGGCCGTGAGCACCGGCCAGCTCCTTCCGGTGTCGTACTGGCCGGGCGGCAGCCGAGGATCCGGCTCGCCGCGCCTGCGTCCGGTGAACCCTCGGGTGAACCTCGACATCCCCAAGAAGCTAATCCTGGCAATCGCTCTGTTCATCGATCGCCGGTCCCTTCACGGACGCCATGGTGCACACTGGCGGCCGGTGACAGGAGGAGGCGCGCAGCGGTGACCAGTGCCACGACGGGCGCGATCGCGGACGGTTTGGTCCTGCACTCGGCGAAGGGGCGCGTCGCGCTCGTGGCGACGGTCGCCGCGAGTGGGATGGCGATGCTGGACGCCACTGTGGTCAACGTGGCGCTGCCACACATCGGGGACGACTTCCACGCGAGCGTCAGCTCGTTGCAGTGGGTCCTGACCGGGTACCTGCTCGCGCTCGCGTCGCTGATCCTGTTGGGTGGCGCGCTCGGCGACCGATTTGGTCGGCGGCGGGTGTTCGTGATCGGCACGGTCTGGTTCGCGGCCGCGTCACTGCTGTGCGGTGCGGCGCCGAACATCAAGGTGCTCGTGGTAGCACGTGTCATGCAGGGAATCGGAGCTGCGCTGCTCACCCCCGGCAGCCTCGCGATCCTGCAGGTGAGCTTCCGGGAGCGCGACCGGGCCGCAGCCGTCGGGGCGTGGTCGGGACTGGGCGGTGTCGCCGGCGCGATCGGCCCGTTCCTCGGCGGGTGGCTCGTCGACGGTCCGGGATGGCGCTGGGCGTTCCTGATCAACCTGCCTGTCGCCGCGGTCGTCGTCGCGTGCGCGCACGCGGCGGTGCCGGAGACGCGCGACCCGCACGCGGCCCGGGGCCTCGACCTCGTCGGGGCAGGCCTGGCCGTGGTGAGCCTCGGTGCGGCCACCTGGGCGCTCACCGAAGCGGGGCCGAGGGGTTGGACCGACAGCGCGGTCCTCGGGGCGGGTGTGCTCGCCGTGGCCGGCATCGCGTCCTTCGTCTGGCGCATGCTCCACACGCACGATCCGCTCGTGCCACCCGCGCTGTTCCGCCGTCGCGAGTTCACCGTGACGAACCTCGCGACCGTGCTGATGTACGCCGCGCTCGGTGTGTCGTTCTTCCTGGTCGCCTATGAGCTGCAGGTCGCCGCGGGCTGGTCGGCGTTGCGCGCGGGCACCTCGTTGCTACCGGCGACGGTGCTGATGTTCGCGTTCTCGTCCGCGTCGGGCTCGCTGGCCCAGCGGATCGGTCCCCGACTGCAGCTCACCGTCGGGCCCCTCGTCGTCGGCGCCGGACTGCTGTTGCTCACTCGCATCGGCCCGAGCGCATCGTGGACCACGGAGGTGCTGCCGGGGGCGTTCGTGTTCGGAGTCGGGCTCGTGCTGTTCGTCGCACCGCTCACGGCCACGGTCATGGGTTCGGTCGACCCCGACCACGCGAGCGTGGCGTCCGGAGTGAACAACGCCATTGCGCGAACCGCGAGCCTCGCCGCCCTCGCGGTGGTCCCCGTCATCTCGGGCCTGTCGGTCGCGACGGGCGCCGCTCAGGTCACGCACGCCTTCCGGGTCTCACTCGTCGTCGCCGCGGTCGTTGCCGCGGCTGCGGCGCCGCTGGGCTTCATCGGCCTCCGTCCGCAGACCGTCGGGCGGCGCACCGCCCGCCGGGTGCACTGCGCGGTCGACGGCCCGCCGCTCCAGCCCGACCCGGAGCTCTGCCCCGCCGCGGAGCTGGTGGCGTGACGACGACACCGAACAGCCGGGCTTGACCGCTACCCTTATACAGCGTATAGATATAACGAGCAATGTCTAAGGCACCGGTGTCAGACGAATGGCGCGACGCGCGGCGGCGATCGGCGCGCGACGCGATCGTGGACGCGGCCTGGGACCTCGTCCGCGACGAGGGGCTGGCCGCGCTGTCGCTACGAGACCTGGCGAAGCGGGCGGGGATAACGACGCCGACGATCTACGCGTATCTCGATTCGAAGAACGCGATCTACGACGCCATGTTCGGCCGGGCGGCCACCGAGTTCGCCGACCGGATGACCGAGCCCTACGACACCGAGGATCCCCGCGCCGTGCTCGCCGGAGGTGTGCACCGCTTCGTCGACTTCTGCGCGAGCGACGTCGCCCGCTACCAACTGCTGTTCCAACGCACCATCCCCGGATTCGAGCCCACTCCCGAGGCGTTTGCGCCGGCGGTGCGCGCGCTCGAAGCGGTGCGTGAGCGCTTGGCCCTCAACGGCGTCACCGATCAACGCCACATCGACATGTGGACCGCGTTGACCACCGGTGTCGTCGACCAGCAGATCTCGAACGACCCGGGCGGAGACCGCTGGGCCCGGCTGGTCGACGATCTCGTGACGATGTTCCTCACCTACTGCCAGTCGAATCGCACGCCGACGAAGCGGGCGAAGCCAAGGTCCACTACCAAAGGAACCCGATCATGACCATCACATCCGCCCGGCTGCATCACCTCGCGCTGACCGTCACCGACGTCGACGCCAGCGTTCGTTGGTACGAAGCGGTGTTCGGCGTCCGCTTCCAGACCGACGTGCCCCATCCGGGTGGGGTCGGGAAGCTCCTTGCCGACGACACCCACCAGCTCATGATCGTGCTGCACCGACACGAGACCAACGACGGCACGCTGTTCGGCGAGACGACCACCGGCCTCGATCACGCGGGCTTCGTCGTCCCGGACCGCGGCGACCTTCAGGCCTGGCAGGACCACCTCGAGTCCAACGGTGTCGTCCGCGCCGATGTCGCCGACAAGCCCCTCACCCAGTCACCGATCGCGGATGAGCCCTACGGTGCAGTCCTCGTGTTCCGCGATCCTGACAACATCCAGCTCGAGCTCTTCGCCCCTCGAACGCCCTGAGGCGAGCGCCCGCCCGGGGCGCGAGAGCCTCAAACTGACCCACTACCGCAAACGCGAGCTTCACACTCTCCTGCTACCGCAAATGCAAGATAGAGTTGGGCGCAGTGCCCGCGTTCACGGTCGGTCAAGCCGCCGAGTTGCTCGGTGTCAGCCCGGACACCGTCCGCCGCTGGATGGACGGCGGCCAGCTCCCGGCGGCCCGCTCGCCGGGAGGACGGCGTCGGGTGGACGGCGCCGCCCTGGCCCGGTTCGCCGCGAAACGGGCGCCCAACCCGTCGTCGGTGCCGTTCCCCGAATCGGCCCGCAACCACTTCCCGGGGCTGGTGACCAAGGTGACCAAGGACAAGGTCATGGCCCAGGTCGAGATCCAGGCCGGTCCGTACCGCGTCGTCTCGCTCATGAGCCGCGAGGCGGCGGACGAGCTGAGGCTCGTCCCCGGCGTCCTGGCCGTGGCCTCGGTGAAGTCCACCAACGTCGTCGTCGAAGTTCCACGAGCCTGAAAAGGTCGAGCCCGTGCCGCCCCGCCCCTCGCGCCGCCTCGTCTCCTCGGTCATCAGCGTCATCGGCTTCACGGTGGTCGCGTCCGCGTGTGGATCGAAATCGTCGACGAAGACCGCTGCACCTTCGACGCCGGCCGCGCCCACCACCACGGCGGCGCCACTCACGGGTGAGCTGAACGTGTTCGCCGCCGCGTCGCTCACGGGCGCGTTCAACACGGTCAAGACGACACTCACCAGCTCCAACCCGAGCTTGAACCTGAGCTTCAACTTCGCGGGCTCCAACGCGCTGGTCGCTCAGATCACCCAGGGCGCACCGGCTGACGTGTTCGCGTCGGCAGACACCAGGAACATGCAGAAGCTGTTCGATGCCGGCCTGGTCGACGCGCCGGTCACGTTCGCGAGGAACAAGCTGGAGATCGCCGTTGCCGCCGGCAATCCGAAGGACATCACCGGCCTGGCCGATCTGGCCTTGCCGGGGGTGTCAGTAGTGTTGGAAGCCGTCGGTGTGCCGGCCGGCGACTACACCCGGCAGGTCCTCGCGGCCAAGACCATCGTGGTGATGCCGAAGTCGTTGGAGACCGACGTGAAGTCCGCACTTGCCAAGGTCACGTCGGGCGAAGCCGACGCGACCGTCGTGTACGTGACCGATGTGTCCGCCGGCGGCCCCAAGCTCGCCGGCGTCGCCGTGCCCGACGCCGACCAACCGGCCATCGAGTATCCGATCGCAGTGGTCAAGGCCACCAAGAACCGCGCCGCGGCCCAGGCGTTCGTTGCCTCGACCGTGTCCGGCGAGGTGCAGAGGGCTTTGGAGGACGCCGGTTTCCTCCCGCCGAAGTAGTTCGCGCCGAGCCCCACTCGGTGTCGTCCCCTCGGTCCTGGCCGCGGGAGCCCTCGCCATGGTCGTCCTTCCGCTCGCCGGCCTGCTGCAGCGCGCCCCGTGGTCGTCGCTCGCGACCGACCTGCGCGCCCACGAGGCGCTCGCCGCGTTGCGCCTGTCGCTGGAGACCTCCCTCGGCGCGCTGGCCCTGTCCGTCGTCTTCGGTGTGCCACTGGCCTGGGTCCTCGCCCGCCGGCGGTTCCCCGGGCGCTCGTTGGTCCGGGCCCTCGTCACGCTGCCGATGGTGCTGCCGCCCGTGGTCGGCGGGATCGCCCTGCTCTACGCCTTCGGACGCAGGGGGTTCGCCGGCCGCATCCTCTACGACCTCACCGGCTGGCGGTTGGTGTTCAACACCACCGGAGCCATCGTGGCCGAAGCGTTCGTGGCCATGCCTTTCCTGATCGTCACCGCGGAAGCTGCCTTCCGGTCGATGGACCGCAGCGCCGAGGAGGCCGCCGCCACCCTCGGGGCGCGTCCCGCCTACCGGTTCCGCCGCGTCACCCTGCCCGCCGTCGCCCCCGCCCTGGCCGCCGGTGCCGCGTTGACGTGGGCCCGGGCCCTGGGTGAGTTCGGCGCCACCATCACCTTCGCGGGGAACACCGCGGGAAAGACGCAAACCGCTCCATTGCTCGTCTACCTCGACATCGAGTCGGGCCACGACGCGACCGCGCTCGCTCTCTCCCTCGTTCTGTTGGGCGTGTCACTGGCCGTGCTCGTGGGCCTGCGAGACCGCTGGGTCGGCAACCCGTGAGCCGGCTCAGCGCCTCGATCGGGGTCACCCTCGGCGCGCTCCATCTCGACCTCGACCTCGAGGTGGACGAGGCGGTCGTCGCCGTGGTCGGGCCCAACGGCGCGGGCAAGACCACCCTGGTGCGTGCCGTGGCCGGACTCGTGCCCCTCGACCGGGGCCGCATCGTCATCGACGGGACGGTCGTCGACGAGCCGTCCACCCATGTGCGGGTGCCGCCCGAGCACCGCGGCGTCGGCGTCGTCTTCCAGGAACCCCGGCTGTTCGCCAACCTCACCGCGCTCGAGAACGTGGCGTTCGGGCTGCGGGCCACCGGGACGCCGAGAGGTGACGCGCGCGCGAAGGCGGCGTCGTGGCTCGACCGGGTCGATCTGGCCGGTGTCGGCGCACGCCGCCCGAAGGAGCTCTCCGGCGGGCAGGCGCAACGCGTCGCGCTCGCCCGCGCGCTGGCTACCGAGCCCGATGTCCTCCTGCTCGACGAGCCTCTCGCCGCAGTCGACGCATCGGCGCGCGCCGAGCTGCGCCGGGTGCTGCGCGCGGAGCTGCGCCGCTACCCCGGAGCGCGCCTCGTGGTCACCCACGACCCGGTCGAGGCCGCCGCGCTCGCCGATCGCCTCGTCGTCCTCGAGGAGGGCCGCATCACGCAGCAAGGCCCGCTCGTGGAGGTCACCGCCCGTCCGCGATCGCCATGGGTCGCGACCATGCTCGGCCTCAACCTGCTTCACGGCGTTGCCGACCGCGCGAACGTCCGGCTCGACAACGGCGCGGTGGTCGCCACGGCGGACGCCGTCTCGGGACCGACGTTCGTGGCCATCCGGCCCAACGCGGTCGTCCTGCATCGCAAATCGCCGGAAGGCAGCGCCCGCAACGTCTGGCCCGGGGAGGCCGGCGAGCTCTACCTGGCCGGTGACAGGGCCCGGGTCAGCATCACCGGACCGGTTCCGCTCATCGCCGAGGTCACCGCGGCCGCCGTCGCCGAGCTCCGGCTGGCGGATGGCGGAGCCGTCTGGGCGTCGGTCAAGGCGACCGACATCGACACGTATCCCAGCTGACACGCCGCACGCCCGACGCGCGCTCGAACGCCCGCACCTCTGACGCGACGAAATCGTCAGTCGCTCGTCCATCCGGGACGCACGAGGCCGGTCTCGTACGCGTACACGACGAGTTGGGCGCGGTCGCGGGCGCCGAGCTTGATCATGGACCGGCTGACATGGGTCTTGGCGGTCGCGACGCTGATGTAGAGGCGCTCGGCGATCTCGTCGTTGGACAGGCCGGCCGCGACCTGGGTCATCACTTCGCGTTCGCGCGCGGTGAGCAGGTCGAGCGCGGGGGCGAGGCCGGCGGGCTTGGATCGGGTGGCGTACTCCTCGATGAGCCTGCGGGTGGCCCGGGGAGCGAGGAGCGACTCGCCTTCGGCGACGATGCGGAGCGCGCGCAGGAGATCCGCGGGCTCGGTGTCCTTGACGAGGAAGCCGCTGGCTCCGGAACGCAGCGTCTCGAACACGTACTCGTCGAGATCGAACGTGGTGAGGATGATGATGCGCACCGCGGTGAGCTCGCCGTCCTCGGAGATGGTCCTGGTGGCGGCGAGACCATCGGTGCCGGGCATGCGAATGTCCATCAGCACGACGTCGGGACGCTGCGACCGGGCCAGGGCCACGGCCTCGTCGCCGTCACCGGCTTCCCCGACGACTTCGATGTCGGGCTCGGAGTCGAGGAGTGCCCGCAGCCCCCGGCGTATCAACGTCTGATCATCAGCGAGCACGACGCGGATCATGCCGGGTCGCCGAGGGGCAGCTCCGCCCGCACCGCGAAGCCTCGGCCAGGACGCGGTCCGGCCGAGAGCTCTCCACCGACGGAGGCGGCGCGTTCGCGCATCCCGGCGATGCCGTTCCCACCGCTCGGCACACCGTCGTCGCTCGGTGAGGCGGCTCCGTCGTCGAGCACCTCGACCGTGAGCGATCCGTTGCCCACATGCACCCGCACGACGGCCTCCGGGGGACGAGCGTGGCGGGCGACGTTGGTCAGCGATTCCTGCACGATGCGGTAGGCGGCGAGATCGACGTTGCGAGGCAGATGGGCGAGGTCATCGTCGGCATCGACGCGGACGTCGACGCCCGACATCGCCGCGTGCGCGACGAGCTCGTCGATGCGGGCCAGCGACGGTGCCGGGAG
The DNA here is from genome assembly GCA_005888325.1 of Actinomycetota bacterium. Classification (NCBI taxonomy): domain Bacteria; kingdom Bacillati; phylum Actinomycetota; species Actinomycetota bacterium. The sequence continues at coordinate 31,359 of VAWU01000057.1, read as the reverse complement.
CCGGGGAGCGTCCTCGTCGACGTCGCGCAACACGCCCAGGATCGATCGCAGCTCCACGAGCGCGTCCTTGCTCGCCTGCTTGATGGTGCCGAGCGCATCACGGGCCTGGGCGGGCTGCTCGTCGATCAGGTGCAGGGCGACGCCGGCCTGGATGTGGATGAGCGACATGCTGTGCGCAACCGCGTCGTGGAGATCGCGGGCGATGCGGACCCGCTCGTCGGCGACCTGCCGTCGGGCCGCCTCGACCGCGGATCGGGCGGCATCGCGCGCACGTTCGCGTCGGGTGTTGACGGTCTCGATGATGGCGAGCAGCGCGATGAGCCAGGCCGCGAGACCGAGGATGCCGGCCACGCTGGGCCGGTTGTCGTTGCCCACCGCGAAGGGGAGCCAGGGGAACACGAGGAACCCGGCAACGAGCGAGATGATCGCGGCGCGACGGTGCCCGGTCACGACCGCGTACGCGAGGGCGACGATGAGCGAGGCCCAGATCGGGCCGTCCGGATAACCGAGCGCGAGGTAGGCGCCGGTGGTGACGAACGTGCCCGCGAGAACGGCGACCGGTGCCGTGCGGCGCAAGATCAGCAGCCCGACGCCGACGGTGAGCAACGCGTAACCGCCCGGGTCGAGGTCGCGCACCGGTGTCTGATGGCGGGCGGCGAGGGCGGTACCGCCCACTTGGACCAGTCCCGCGATCAGGAGGACCGGCGCGTCGGGGCTCGACGGCGGCCACCACCGGCGTTCGACGGTCGCGCGGGCTTCGGCCATGCATCGAGCGTAGGCACCCGACCGTGGTTGGGCATCCGCCCTACGGCGCACGTCGACGTACCCCGCCGGAGGTAGACGCGCGCTCGATCCGACCGTCCGGTGGCCTCGCCGGCGCAGTCGCAATTGTCGCCGCTCGAGCGACGACATCGCACGCTCATCCCGCGACGATCGACGCGAGGCTCCCGACTCAGGAGATCGACATGTCCACGACGGCGACGACGGCAACTGCAGCCGCGCGAACGGCCGCGATCACCCGCTCGTCGAGTCCAGGGCAGCCGTCCCGCGCCACGAACCGACTGAGCCGGCGCGCTCGGAACGTCGCGCTCACCGCCCACATCCTCTCCGCGGCCGGCTGGTTCGGGGTCGCCGTGCTCGTGGCCGCGGCCGCGTTCACCGCGGGCAGCACCCACGATTCGGCGTTCGCCCACGCGCTGTACCACGCCATCGGCGACTCAATCTGGGTCTCGGTCCCGATGGGGCTCATCGCCCTCGCAACCGGTGTGCTGCTCGGCGTCGGCACCAAATGGGGATTGCTCCGGCACTGGTGGGTGGTGGCGAAGCTGGGCATCAACCTCGCCGTCGTCGCCACCGACCTCATCGTCGTCCGGGCCGTCGCCGAAAGCGCACTCGCCAGTGGAGCCGGATCGCGTCCCCTCTACGACGGCCCGATCGCCCATTGCGTCGTTCTCGGCATCGCGACCGTTCTCTCCGTGTTCAAACCCGGAGGACGTACGCCCTTCGCACGGCGATGAGCGCGGTTCGCGATCGACGTCAGGTCGGTGCGATTCGGCGCGCGACCGCACCGAGCGCAGGCCAGTCGGGTGACTCCTGCACGCACCTCGCGAACAGCCACAGGAGGACGCGGTCCTGGTCGAGCCCGAGCAGGCCGGCCATGCGCACCGCCAGACCGTGTGGGTCGGCTTGCAGCCGCTCGTCGCAGTTCAAGAGGTGTTGGAGCACGTCGTAGGTCGGATCGCCGATGTGGGGCTTGGGATCGATGACGAGCCACGGCTCCCGCTCGGACGCCAACACGTTCGCGGCGTGCAGATCGGTGCACAGCATGACGTTCCGCTCGGCGGTGGTCGGGAGGAGGCGGAACAGCTCGAGGCCCTGACGCGCCAGACCGGCATCGACACCCGAGCGGCCGGCGACGATCTTCTGCTCACACTCGTCGGCCCACGCGTCGCACATCAGCTTCAGCGATCGGAACCGGTGACCGGGGGCCGGCTCCCGCCAAAGACGGCGGAGCAGCTCCGCGATGACGACGTCCTGCTCGGGTTCCGGGCGGCTCGCCAGGGTGGTCCCCGGAACGCACCGCTCGAGGAGCAGCGCGACGGTGTCGTCGAACGTCGCCGACGCGTGGAGTCGAACGGCACCGTCGCCATCCCACTCGCGCAGCCCGTCGGCCTCCTGCGCGGCCTCCGGGTGGCTCCATCCGACCTTGAGGACGAGGTCGGCGCCGTCCGCGCCGCGAGCCGGAGCGACCCACGCCGTCTGACCCCCCGGCTGGTACGGCGCACCGAGGGTGAGCCCCCATCGCTCCTCCAGCTCGTGCACGATCGCCGGCAGAGCCGCCAACCAGGCGTGGCGCCCATCGTGCACGACCGCGTCGGCGAGGTTCCGGGGCGGGGACCACGAGTCCACCCCGAATGCTACGACCGGGCGACCACGGCCGCTCCCGCGTTCAGCCGCGGCTGAATCGCGCCGCGATCGCGCGCAGCACGGCGCGGCCGGCGGGATCCTCGGCGGTGGCGGGCACCACGCCCACGACGTCGGCACCGGCGTCGAAGTACGCCGAGATCCTCTCGGCCAGCTCTTCCTGCGAGCCGAGCGCGCAGACGTGCTCGAGCAGCTCGTCCGGAATGCTGCGCGCCAACTCCGACCGAGGGACGCCGCCGCGTGCGCGCTGCACGAGGTCGGCGAAGCCGAGCTCGGAGAACATCTCCCCGTAGCCAGGAGGCGCGAGGTAGACCGCCAGCTGCGCCGCGACCTGCACACGCGCCGCGCGGCCGGGGTCGAGCGCGGCCGCCAGCCAGACCGCCAGCCGCGGTGTCGTTCGGCCGGCGGCTGCGGCCTCCGCCGCGATCGTCGTGCGAACGGCACGGACGCGCTCCGGGGGAACGAGGTTGACGACGACCTCGTCCGCGTGTCGAGCAGCAACTCGCGTCATCGCGGGACCGAAGGCCGCCACGGAGATGCAGGCGTCGGGGAGCGGGTGACGCAGATGGTGGCCGTCGTGGTCGGAGCGCCGGCCCGCTAGGATCGACCGGAGGGAGCCGATGGTCTCCTGCATACGCATCGCGCTGTGGGCCCAGGCGCGGTCGTGCCAGCCGGAGACGATCGCGGGGCTGGAGGCACCGAGCGCGACGTCGACGTGGCTCCCGGTGAGGGAGGCCACCGACGACGCCGCAAGCGCCATCGACACCGGACTTCTGACGCCGATCGCCATCGGGCCGAGCTTGAGTCGCAGGCCAGGCGCGCGATGCCCGACGGCGGTCGCGAGCGCGGGAGCGTCGTAGGTCGCCATCTCACCGATCCACAACGCTTCCAGCCCGGCACCCCGAGCCGCGAGCGCGATGTCGAGCGCCTCGTCGTCGGGTCGATCGAGCCAGAAGGGCAGCACGGCCTCGATCTGACGGCTCACGCGTGTGATCCTCTACGCCCACGATCCCGAACGCCACGAGAATCCGGTGACGGACGCCGGGCGCGACCTGTTCGGCGCGAGGGCGATGAGTTCAGCGCTCGCAGAGCGTCTGATCCGGTGACGACGCGCAGGAGGACGGCCGCATGCCAGAACGGCCCCGCTGTCCGGGAAGGAGCTCGCCATGGCGACGGTGGTAGCCGGATTCTCGATGTCGCTCGACGGCTTCGTCGCCGACCGGTCCGACAACGTCGGCCCGCTGTTCGACTGGTACGGCAACGGCGAGGTCGAGGTGCGCTGGCCCGGCAACGACATGGTGTCTCACACCACACCGCAGAGCGCCAACTACCTCCACGACCTCATCGACGGCGCAGGCGCGCTCGTCGTCGGCCGGCGCATCTTCGACTACACCAGCGGCTGGGCCGGCCGCCACCCCTTGGGCGTGCCGGTATGGGTGGTGTCCCACACCGTCCCCGACGGTTGGCCCCGTGACGACGCCCGGTTCACGTTCGTCACCGACGGCGTCCCGCGCGCGGTCGCCGAGGCCAAGGCAGCCGCGGGTGACAAGGCCGTCGGCGTCGCGGGACCCAACATCGCCCAGCAGTGCCTCAACCTCGGCTTGCTCGACGAGGTCCGCGTCGATCTCGTCCCCGTGCTGCTCGGCGACGGCATCCGCTTCTTCGACAACCTGGCCCGCGCACCTTCGATGTTCGAAGACCCCGAGATCACCGAAGGCGACCGAGTCCTGCATCTCCGCTACCTGGTGCGGCGGTAGGCGTCGGAGGCCCGCCGCGCGATGCGGACGGAGCGCATCAGCGCCCGCAGGTCTTGCGGTACTGCCGGGCGCCCACGTGCTGGCGCCACTCCGCCTTGGTGAGGTCGCGGCCGACGAGCTTGCAGGCGGCGTCGACCCACGAAGACGGACGCAGGTCCCACGTCACGACCGAGCCGTCCACCACCGGCGTGAACAGGGTCTGACCGTCGGGCGAGAACGCGGGACGGCTGGGGTAGGGATGGTCGATGCCGAAGGTGCGCTCGGTGTACGGCGTGCGGCCCGGGGTGAGCTCGTCGCCGATGGGAGTGCCGGTGGCCGCATCCCACACTCGCGTGGTGCCGAGGCCGCCGGTTGTCGCCGCCAGGGTCGAGCCGTCCCGGCTGTACGCGACGCCGTCTACCTCGAAGCCGAGCCCCTTCAAGGCCGGGCCGAACGGGCGGTGGGTGGCGATGTCGAACTGGCGGACGGTGCCTGACGGCGTGCCGACCGCGATGGTGCGGCCGTCAGGCGCGATGTCGAGGGCCGTCACCGAATCGTCTTCGGGTGAGAGGTTGCCGCCGACCGGCGTATATTTCGACCCCGCTCGGTAGAGACGCAGCACGTTGTTGTCGTTCGCCACCGCGAGCGTCCGGCCGTCGGGGCTCCACGCCAAGGCGACCGGAGACCCACCGGGCTCGACGATGCGCGACGCCACCTCGCGGTCGTGCACCGGGTCCCAGAAGGCGACGAACCCCGCGTCGAGCAGCCCGACTTCTTCGCCCGGATGACTCTCCACGGCGATGGCGACCACACCGGTCACGGGGTTGAAGGCGGTCGCCCACACGTGCGCGCCGCCGAAAACACGGCTGCGTAGCGTCCGCAGACCGGGGAAGGTCGCGACAACCACCGCGCCGGCGGTGTCGCCGCTCACGACCCGCTTGCCGGCGGCGTCGAGGTCGACGCTGTACACCTCGCCGCCCCGGTGCGCCGACCGCACCGCCCGCGCCGATCGTCCGCGGAGGTCGCGCACCGCTACGGCGCCGTCGGCCCCGCCGCTGAGCACGTAGCGGCCGTCGGGTGAGACAACCACCTGAGTGGCGACCCTCTCGTGATCGGCGTGCGTCCCGCCGATCGCACGGTTGCCGTCGAGGCGCCAGATGGCGCCGGTGCGGTCGAGCCCGGCGGTGGCCAGGCGGCGGCCGTCGGCACTGAAGCTCACGTCGTTCACGTTGGCGGCGTTGGCGGCCAGCGGTGGGCCGAGGGCGGACCCGGATGCGACGTCGAACAGCTGCGTGCGGCCGGCGCGGTTCGCCACCGCCAGCATGGCGTCGTCGGCGCTGAACGCGATCGACGTGGGGGCCACGTCGCGGTCGGCCACCACGTCGAGACGGGTTGCGCCCGTGGTCGTGTCGAGGATCCTGGCCTTTCCGGATTCGAGGCCGATCGCAAGCATCGAACCGTCCGAGCTCAGCGCCAGCGCGCTCAGCGCGTCGTCGGTGGCCAGCGCGATGTGCCGGCGCTCGGTGCGGGTGGCGACATCCCATACGGCGGCGCCGTCACCGTCGGGCGCGGTCACCACCGTGCCATCACCGCTGGCGAAGACGAGGTTGTCGTCCGGGTAGTTGTCGGTCAGTCGCCACGGCTCGCCGCGGGGTTGCCACGTGCCCGTGTCCCATACCACGACCGCGAGATGTGACTTTGCCGGATCGTCGAACGAGGCCCCGCCTTGAGTGAGGAGCGTCCGGCCGTCGGCGCTGAAGGCGGTCGCGGTCAGGTTGCCGGCCGGGCTCTCGACGTTTTGGAGCAACTGCCGCCGCGGGAGGTCCCATACCTGCAGGTGGCTGATCGGGTCGCCGTTCGAGTCGAGGGACACCGCGGGAGCGACGAGTGTCCGTCCGTCGGGGCTGATGCCGACGTCGAGCACGAGGGCCTTACCGTGGCGCAGGGTCGCAACGCGTCGGTGGGTGCCCGTGTCCCACAAGATCGTGCCGGTCCCGTCCGACGTCGGCGTGGCGAGCGTGCGACCGTCAGGCGTGAAGGCGGCCGCCCCGAGCCCCGAGTCGGTGCCGTAGATCAATCCCTCGAGCAGCGGGTGCGCCTCGAGCGCGGACAGCAGCGCGCTGCGGGTCTCCCCGCTGTTCTCGCGACGCTGCGCCTCGACGGCCAGCAACAGGCCGACGTCGGGCTGGCGCTCGATGACCGAGCGCGACACGGCCGCGAGGCGGGCCACGTCGGCGTGGTCCCGCGATTGGCCGGCCTGCCGGCCCCGGACGACCGCGATGCCGCCGCCGATCATGGCCAGCACGAGGGCGACGGCCACACCGACCAGCGACGTGCGCAGCCGCCGGTTGGCGCGGGCCTGCGCCTTCTGCACGCGCTGCTCCTCGGCCGCGCTCTCGTGCAGGAACTCCTCCTCGGCCTCCGACGCCTGGGGACGACGGTCGAGCCACTCGAGGGCGCGGGCCAGACGGGGACCGCGGTAGAGCTCGCTGGGCTCGCGCCCGCCGGCCGTCCAGGCCTCTGCGGCGATGGTCACCTGGCGCTGGACCCTCAGGTCGTCGCGCTGGTCGGCCAGCCACGTCCGCAGTTGGGGCCACTCGCGGATGAGCGCCTCGTGCGCCACCTGCACCGTGCCCGCGTCGATCGCCACCAGCCGCGCCGCGGCCAGGGCGGCCATGACACGGTCGACGCGCTCGCCCCGCTCGCCGGCCGGCCGCAGCTCGGTGAGGGTCGCCCGCCGGCGGGTGTCGTCGATGCCGTCGCCGGGCTCGACCAGTCGCAACAGCGACTGCTGGGCGATCTCGCGGTCGATGTCGTCGAACGCGGCCAGCACGTGGTCGGCGGTCGCGCCGATCGCGCCCGTCACCCCGCCGGTGGAGCGATAGGCGTCGAGGGTGAGGGTGCGACCGTCGCGTTCCTCCCACGTCGCCCGCAGGGCATGGGCCAGCAACGGCAGCGCTCCCGGCTCGCCCTCCACTTCGCTCACCAGCAGCTCGACCAGCCCGGGCTCGACCCGGAGGCCGGCCCCCGCGGCGGGCTCGACGATCGCCGCGCGCAGCTCGTCGGGCACCATAGGGCCGAGCAGCACCTGGTGGCCGGCGATCTCGGCGGCCAGGTCGCGGTAGGCGGCGCACGGACCGTAGAAGTCGGCCCGGAGCGCGAGCGCCACCGGTCGGCGGAGGCGGAGAAGCGCGTCGACGAAGGCGGCCCGTTCGCGGGGCGCGTCGACCTGGGTGAACAGCTCTTCGAACTGGTCGACGACGAAGAGGCGATCGGTGTCACTGTCGACGTCGTCGAGGGTGGGTGTCGTGCCGGGCGTGATGACGTCGGCGCCGGCGTCCCAACGGGGACCGACGCCGGCACGCAGCACGCTCGACTTGCCGCTACCCGACGCGCCGATGACGGCAACGAAGGGATGGACTTTGAGCCGCTCGACGAGGTCGGCCACGACTCCGTCGCGACCGAAGTAGCGCTCCGCGTCCTCGGGGCCGAACGCGATGAGGCCGGGGTAGGGGCACTCGGTGCCGGGCGGGGGCGCGTCGACGCCGGGAGCCGACAGGGCGAACACCTGCTCGCGCTCGCTGCGACCCCGGAGCTTGGTGGGACCGAGGTCGACGAGCTCGGTGTCGGGCGGCAGGTGGTCGCGCACCAGCGCCGCCGTGTCCTTCGACAGGAAGACCTGGCCGCCGTCGGCGAGCCCTCGGAGCCGGGCGGCCGTGTTCATGGTGAGGCCGAAGTAGGCGCCGTCGCGCTGTTCGGCCTCGCCCGTGTGCAGCGCGGCCCGGGCGCGGATCGTCACGCCGGACGGCCATGTCACCGCCGCGAGATCGCGCGTGAGGTCGATGGCGGCGCCGAGGGCCGAGAGAGGCGAGTCGAACACCGACACGGTCGAGTCGCCCTCGCCCATCGAGTCGATGAGACGTCCACCCCGGCGTTCGACGGCGGTGGCGATGGTCTTGTCGTGCAGCACCAGGGCCTGCGACATCACCACCGGCTGCGCCTCCCACAGGCCGGTCGAGCCCACGATGTCGGTGAAGCAGAACGTGAGCACGCCGGTGGGCAGGGAGCTGGCCCACCCGGCCCGCAGCCGCTCGACCAACTCGCCGGGGGTGGCCGGTCGGCGGGCGGGGTCGGTGGCAAGGCCCTCGCGGATGGCCGACTCGAGCTGGTCGACGAGCGCGGGGTCGACGCCCTCCCACGACGGGCGGATGCCGGTCGGCGCCGCGCCGGTGAGCAGGGCGAAGGCGGTGGCGGCGAGAGAGTAGATGTCTGCGGCCCGGGTGCTCTCGCCGCGGGTGAAGCGCTCTGGAGCCGCGAAGCCGGGGGTGCCGCCACGCCGGCCCGGGCCGCTGATGGTTGACGAGGCGCCGAAGTCGACCACGGCCACCCGCCCGCCTTTGGTGAGGATGAGGTTGGCGGGCTTGATGTCGCCATGGAAGACCGGCGGGTCCTGGTTGTGGAGGTGGGTGAGGGCGGCGGCGGCGTCGGCCAGCCAGCCGAGGACGAGAGTGGGTGGAAGGCCGGGACGGCCCTCGGTGTGCAGGATGCGGTCGAGGTTGGTGCCCGCAACCCAGTCCATGACGATGACGTAGTCGTCTCCGTCGAAGAAATCCTCCCGGACGATCGGCAGGTGGGGGCTCGGCGGCAGGCCGAACAGGATGCGGGCCTCGCTCAGCAGGGCGCCGCGGTCGGCCTCGGAGCGCACGGCGCGCACCTTGAGGGCGACGGCGCGGTTGTGCAAGTGGTCGAGGGCCTTGACGACTCGACCCTGGCCACCCGAGCCGACCACCTCGAGCTGCTCGTACCGGCCCCTCAGCAGCTCCGGCATGGCATCTCCTTCGATGAACAGATCGTACGAACGGGCGAGTCTCTACGCTCGGTCGTGATGGAGCAGGCCACGGTGGAGATCTGGGCGCTCGATGGCGTACGGCGGGTCGAGCTGGCAGGCGGTCGCACGACTGTCGGCAAGGGCGCGGGCAACGACATCGTGCTCGACGACCCGACGGTGAGCCGGCTGCACGCATCGCTCGAGGAGTTCGGCGAGGGCTGGTGCGTGACCGACCTCGGCTCGTCGAACGGCACCTTCGTGAACGGCGAGCGCATCTGGGCCCAACAGCGGTTGCGCCACGGCGACGAGATCCGCGTCGGGCGGTCGCGCCTGCTGTTCCGGAGCTCGGCTGATGCCGCCGCGTCGCGAACCGAGAACGAGGACGGGCCGCCGTCGCTCACGGCGCGGGAGCGCGACGTGTTGGTGGTGCTGTGCCGGCCGCTGCTCGCCCGTGACCTCTTCACCGAACCCGCCTCCATCAGGGAGATCGCGGCGGAGCTAGTCGTGAGCGAGGCGGCGGTCAAACAACACCTCGTCAACCTGTACGACAAGTTCGAGGTGGGCGACGACTTGACCCGCCGCCGCACCCGCCTGGCCAACGACGCGATCCGCCGAGGCGCAGTCACGATCGCCGACCTGCGCCACGGCGAGGCCACGTGATGCACCCGCGGTCGCTGCCTTCCTCGCATGTTCGCATGGTGCGGGCCCGGACCCCTGGTAAACCATGGGCCGAGGAGGTGCACGCGCGCTGCCGGGTGGCAAGGCGAACCTCACCGTCCGGGAGCCCCCGGCCCTTTCCACACGGTGAGATTCGCCTTGCCGTGCAGCATGGCGCGTGTGCTCCGTGAACCCATGGTTCGCGGGGGCACGCCGTCGCACCATCGGAACCATGCGAACAACAAAGACACGGCCTCGTCTGATCCGGGTGGCTCTTGCCGCATGCGTGTCGTTGCTCACGCTCCTCTCTGTGTTGGCGTCGCCCGCACTGGGCGACGACGGCGAAGAGGACCGTGCTCGACCAAACGCGTTCTACCTGTCGCTCGGTGATTCGATGGGGTTCGGACTTCAATTCGACCGGCTCTTCGCGATGCTCGACGCTGGGACCTACACGCCGGACGCGTTCAACACCGGTTACACAGACGTGTTCGCGGCGCGGATGCAGCGGCACCGCCCGGATCAACAGACGGTGAACATGTCCTGCCCGGGGGAGAGCACCGACACGATGATCAACGGCGGCTGCTTCTTCACCTTGCCCGAGCCGGAAGGGGCCGGCCTGACGCTCCACACGAGTTACTCCGGCTCGCAGCTCGATGCCGCGGTCTCGTTCCTACGCTCGCATCGACACCGGGTCGGCCCCGTCACGGTCTCGATCGGCGGTATCGACGCGGCCGACGTCATCGGCGAGACGTGCAACTTCGACGCAGCCTGCATCAGCCGGAGCGGCCTTCGGGACAGCCTCGGCCGAGGTCTCGACCGCATCCTGGGAGCGATCCACACCGCCGCTCCCGACACCGAGATCATCCTCGTCGTCTTCTACAACCCGTTCTCGATCAGCAACCCAGGGACGGACGGGCTGTGGCGGCACAATTACGCGAGTCCGGAGAGGGACGCCGCACGCCGCAACGGTGCGCGCGTCGCCGATGCCTCCGAGATCGTCAACGGAGCTCGGGTCTGCCAACTGACATTCCTCTGCGCGAGCGGCGACAGCCACCCCAACGACGCGGGTTACCGGCGCATCGGAGACCAGATCTTCCACGTCGCCTTCCATCGGCACCTCGACGGGGACGACGACTAGCGACGCAGGTCCACACCTCCACCCCACGTCCGCCCGCCCTCCCGGAACATTGCGGGATAGACGATCAGGTGCCGGAACGGCCTGATCGCGGCCATGTACGCGGTCCCGAGCACACCGTTCGGCTTCACGTAGACGGCCATGTGGGCGCGAAAGCCGCCCGTCTGGTCCGGGACCCAGCCGATGTGCATGACGCCGTGCATCGTCCGGTTCGCGATCTCCGCGGCCCATTCGTCGTCGAGCAGGTACAACGAGGTAAAGGGGAGCGCGTCGAAGTCCGGGCCGGATGGGGCATCGCGCAGATCTGCCGGAAGGCGGTCGCGGAGCGTCGGCACCCTCGAGCCGACGCCGGCGTCGGGGCCGTCCCAACCGAGCAGCCGCCCGATCTTCCACCGGATCGCGAAGAGCGCGCGCACTGCGCACGAAGAGCTTCGTGCCGGGTCGCGCGACGCGATCATCTCGACCAGCCGAGGGAAGTCGTCAGGGCCGCCGCCAACCGGCAGCGCCCACACGTCCTCGAGCCGGAAGTCGCGTGTGAGGTCGTGGATGCGCCACGGCCGCGAGGTGTGCGCCGAGTCCGGGAGCCTCATCCGCGGACCGCGGCCAGGCGCTCTGCGCGCATTGATCCCTGCCGTCATGCTCACCTCGCCTCTCGCCGAACCGACCGACAGTCTATTACCGACTAGTAGTCGGTGACCGATGGTCGGTCAGCTTGGTACGGTGGCGAGTGCCTGTCAAGCCGCTCCGGGTCCGCCAAGCCGAGGCAACGCGCAGCCTCCTCATCGAGGTGGCCCGAGAGAGCTTCACCGAGCACGGCTACGCGGCGACGTCGATCGACGACATCATCCAGCAGGCGGGCGTGGCGCGCGGCGCGCTGTACCACCACTTCTCGGGAAAGGAGGCCCTCTTTCGCGCCGTCTACGAGACGGTCGAGGCCGAGGTCGTCTCCCGCGTCATGGAGGCAGCCGGGTCCCGGACGTCACCTTGGGAAGCGGTGCGCGCCGGCCTCTCCGCCTTCCTCGACGCCTGCCTCGAGCCCTCCTTCCGTCGCATCGTGGTGCTCGACAGCGTGTCGGTCCTGCAGTCGAAGGTCTTGGAAGTCGGCATCGACCCGGTCGAGTTGCCGATGCTTCGGACGGTCCTCTCGCCGCTGCTCGGCACCACCACCTTCGGAGGGATGGCCCTCGACGCGCTCACCTACGTAGCCCTCGGCGGTCTCTACGGCGCGTCGCTGTACATCGCGCGCGCCTCGGACCCGCCCGCCGCCAGAGCCGAAGTCGACCTCGTCCTCGACACCCTCGTCAGCGGTCTCCTCGGTGGCGCCCCCGGCCCAGACCGTTTGCGATGAGTCCGGCGGCGGTGCATCGTCTGATCCGACATGCAGATCATCCTCAGTGCTTTCATCAGCCTCGACGGTGTCGTGCAGGCTCCCGGCGGCAAGGACGAGGACACCGACGGCGGGTTCCGGCACGGCGGCTGGTCGATGCCGTTCTTCGATCCCGAGTCGATGGGAGCGGTCATCGGCGAGGTCATGGCGCGCACGGAGGCGTTGCTGTTCGGACGGCGCACGTGGGACGGCATGGCCGCGGCCTGGCCGGGGCGGGCGGGCGATCCGTACGCCGACCAGATGAATGCCATCCCGAAGTACGTCGTATCGCGCACACTGTCGGCGAAAGAGGCATCGTCGCGCTGGAACAACACGACGCTCATCGGTGGTGGCGACGGCGATGCGATCGACGCGATCCGGTCGCTGCGAACGACTGGCGGTGACGGCGGCCTGCAGGTCTGGGGCAGTGCCTCGCTGGCTCGCCAGCTCGTGGAGAACGACCTCGTCGACGAGTACTGCCTCATGCTCGAGCCGACTTTGCTGGGCGGTGGAAAGACGATCTTCCCGTCCGACGGACGATCTCGTCAGCTCGAGCTCGTGTCGGTGACGCAGGCGAAGACGGGAGTGCTCATCTGCGCCTACCGGCCGGCGGGGCCCGCAGCCGTCGCGTAGAACCTGCGGGCAGCCGGTCGCGGCGCCGAACGCTCATGCCGTCACGAAGCCGGCGGTTAGGCGAGCTCAGCCGTCGACCTGGCTCGGGATGGAGAAGGGGTCGAACAGATCGTCGCCACAGCCGCGGCAGACGCCCTCGGTCGCGGGGGTCACGCCTTCACACTGCTGGCAGAAGATGACGCGCTCGCGCGGCGTGGTCAGCTCCCACAAGGCAGCGAAGTGGCTGTACTGCCAGCGGTGGCGGAACAGGTCGCCCATCGCCGCTTGATGCTCGTCGCTCGAGAAGAACGCATGGGCGTCGGCCGCGGTGTGCCAGAGGGCGAGCAACGTGTAGTGCGGTCCATCGGCGAAGGTGAAGCGGCGGATGAACCCGGGCGCCTCAGCCAGTCGCTCCATGAGCCCGGCCGCGGTGAGCCAGAACGCAGCGGCCCGCTCCTCATCCACGAAGGTCGCCTGAAGGATGAGCACGGCCGCGGCCGCCTCCGGTCCGAGGTGACCCTCCGGTCCTTGCTGCGTCGCGAGCATCGCCGGGACGATGCGCACACCGTCGATCGCAGCCATCCTGGCGATCGCCTCCGCCGGCGGGGGTTGGGTCAGCAATTCGAGCAACCGGTCCTCCTCAAGGATTATCCGACATATTGTCGGATCAATATGTTGACTGTAGGATGAACCCGTGGCTGGCGTCAAGAAGAAGCGCAGGTACTCCTCCGCCGTCCGCGACGAGCAGGCCGCCCGAACCCGAGCGCGCATCCTCGACGCCGCGTCGGAGCTCTTCCTCAACCGCGGCTACGCCCGCACCACGATGAAGGACATCGCAGACGGCGCCGCCGTCGCCCGGGACACCGTCCACGCGACGTTCGGCAGCAAGGCACAAGTGCTGACCGCTCTCATCGACCTTCGCTTGGTGCCCGATGGCTCGGTGGCCAACGTCACGCAGCGGCCCGACGCGCAGGCCATCAAGGACGAGGTCGACCAACGAACGCAGATCGAGCTCTTCGCGCGGTTCATCACACGAATCTCGGCGGAGCTACGACCCGTCTTCGAGATCCTGCGGACCGCGTCGGCCGTGGAGCCCGAGATGGCGAAGACCTTCGAGGAGATGGATCGCTTCCGCATGGACAACATGCAGCGGTTCGCGAAGTGGATCGCCGCCCGCGGGCCACTGCGCGTCAGCACCCGACGGGCGGGCGAGATCATCTGGGCCCTCGCCAGCCCCGACGTCGGTCGCATGCTCTGCGACGAGCTGGGCTGGACGCAGGCGCAACACGCGCGTTGGCTGGCCGACACCCTCATCCGGACACTGCTGTAAAGCTGACCACCTCCGAGAAGGGATGACGAGATGGAGTTGCACGACAGGGTGGTGATCGTAACCGGCGCGTCACGCGGCATCGGGGCCGCGGTCGCGAGCGCCGTCGTGGCGAAGGGCGCAGCGGCGGGGCTCATCGCGAGAACGGGCGGCGATCTCGAGGATGTGCTCGCGCAGCTCGGTCATCGAGGCGCGGCAGCCACCGCTGACGTCGCTGACCCTGTGGCGCTCGCTCGAGCGATCGCAGCCCTCGAGGCCGAGCTCGGGCCGATCGATGTGCTCGTCGCCAACGCCGGCATCGGCGCGTACGGGCCGTTTGCCGACATCGAAGCGGATGAGATGGAGCGGCTCGTCAAGGTCAACGTGCTCGGGACGATGTACGTCATCCGGAACGTGCTCCCCGGCATGATCGCCCGCCGCCGAGGTCACATCGTCACGATCGGGTCGATCGCCGGTCGCATCGGCTCGCCGTTCGAAGCCGCGTACTCCGCGACCAAGTTCGCAGCAGTGGGTCTCACCGAGGCGTTGGCGGTCGAGGTCGAGCCCTACGGCATCGGCGTCTCCGTCGTGAACCCGGGCCCGGTGGCGAGCAGCTTTGGAGAAGCCCGGGGTCACCCGTACGACCGCGACCGGCCGAAGCCCGTCGCGCCCGCGCAGGTCGCCGACGCCGTCGTCGACGCGATCGAGCACGACAAGCGTGAGCTGTACGTCCCTCACTGGTTCCGCCCGGCGGTCGTCGTGCGCCACTTGGTGCCACCGATGTTGCGTTGGGGCACCAGGCGAAGCTTCCGAGATGAGCTCGCGGCCGACGGCGCGACGCGGTAACGACGACGTGGCTACCCGGGGCCGGGCGCGCCGTCGCGGTCCAGCCGCGCCGCCACCGCGGTGAGCCGTCGTCGCACGCCGGCGAGACCGAGCGCGCGGGCCGCCGATTCGGTTGCGGCGACAAGTGACGTCGCCCGCTCCACGTCGTCCGGACCGCCGCGGTCGAGCAGCGCAGCCGCCAACTCGGCCGCCGTCATCGTCGAGAAAGCCCGCCAGCCGGCCCGGTCGTGCAGCGCCAGCGCGGCCTCGAGGTGCTCAACCGCACGGTCCGGTCGTCCGCAGCTCGCGGCGAGGACACCGAGCACGCCATCGACCGCGCCCCAGAACGCCCAACCCGCCCAGGCAGCCACCTGTCCCCGTCTCGACAGGAGGAGCTCGTAGATCCGACCGGCAGCCTCGACGTCGCCGATCCCCGCCGCGGCGTAGGCGAGCAGCGCGAGCTCCGCGCGCCCACAGACGGTGCGGGCACGGGCCTCGAGGCCTCCCTCGGCCGCGCACTCTGCCATGACTCGGCGCGCCTCAGCCGAGTGACCTCCCTCGGAATGAGCCAACGCCAAGGCGGGCCGGACGAACATCATCGAGGACGGCAGTGCCTCGATCAGCGCGGCAGAATCGCCCAGGCGCCCTTTGAGCCACGCCGCCATCATCTCGGAACCCAGTAGATGCGACGCGAAGCCTGACGCCAGCTCCGGGTCGTCGCGGAACCGGGCGAGGCGGCGCCGCCAGTCGTCCCAGTCGCCCGACAGCAGGGCATCGGTCATCGCGAACAGCTGCACGTTCGCCTCGGAAATGCCGGTCTCGTCGCCGTAGCGAGCCGCGAAGTCGGCGGCAGCTTCCCGCGCGGCAGTGACTTCGCCCGCACAGACCAGTTCGCCGATACGGAAGCTCTCGGTCTGCACCCGGAGCACCCGAGGCGACAGCCTGAGCGACGGTGCGACCGCCTCGTCGGCATGGGCGACAGCGGCGAGGATGGCGTCGACGGGCGTTTCGAGCCGGTCGACGAACATGTGGTTGCCGGTGAGCGCCAACCCGAGCACGGCCCAATCCCCGGCCGCTCGGGCTCGAGCGGTTGTGGCTTGCAGCAGGTCGATGCCGGCATCGACCTCGCCGGCCTGCATGAGCTCGCCCGCGTAGACCACGTCCACGGGGCCCCGCCACGCGCTGTCGGGGGCCAGCGCGGCGCGCGCGTCCCGGAGTGTCTCGAGGCTTCCGGGGACGCCCATGGGCTGCCCGAACCGGGTCGCGAAGACCGCCCAACCGGCGAGCTCGGTCGCGCCGATGGCGGCCGCGGCGGTGGCGGCGGCATCGGCGAGGGTTTGGCCAAGCGCGGGGCGGCCGCTGCGGCGGAGCACTTCGGCGAGCTCCAGCTCGGCGGTGATGCGGCCGGCGACATCGCCGTCCGTGCCGGCGATCCGGGCGGCAGCCCGATACTGGTCCTCGGCCTCCTCATAGGCGAGAAGCTGGCCGGCGCGGCGGCCGGCCCGCATGGACCAGGCGTAGGCGGGACCGTCGGCTCGAAGATCGCCCGCCTCGCGGTAGTGGTGGGCGAGGTGGGCGGCGTGCTCGTCGAGCCGGTGGGCGTGGAGGTCCTCGATGGCGGCCGCCACGCGGCGGTGCATGCCGGCGCGCCCGACCGACGTCAGCCCGTCGAGCACGGCGGTGCGCACCAGGCCATGCCCGAACCGGAGCCGGCCGGCAACTTCTGGCACCTCGGTCAGCACGCCGCGGGTCAGTGCCGCCCGGGCGGCATCCATCTCTACACCGGCCGCGGTGGCGGCGACCGCGACCTCGACCTCGAAGCCGGCGATGGCGGCGGCATGCACGAACCGCTGGGTGGCAGCGGGCAGCCGCTCGACCCGGTCCGCAACCGACTGGCGGACGGACTGCGGCACGCCGGCCGGGCCACCGTCGTCGAGGCCTCGGCGGAGCTCGATGACGAAGAACGGGTTCCCGTCGCTCGCCGCCCACACTGCGTCGAGGTGGCGCCGATGAGCCGACCCCAGCAGACGCGACACCGCCGCCTGTTCCAGGCCGTGCAGGTCGACTTCCAACGTCGGCACGTCGCGGCGGAGCTCGACCAGCCACTTGACGAGCGACCGATTCTCGCCGAGGTCCGAGTCGCGGTACGTGCCGACGACCATGATCGCCGCGCCGGGTTGGCCTCGCAGCGCATGGCGAAGCACGGCGAGCGAGGGCTCGTCCGCCCACTGCAGGTCGTCGAGCACGACCAACGCAGGGCGATCACTCGCGAGGCGAGCGAGGACCGCCACGACCGCCTGGAAGACCACGAACCGCTCACCGGCCGGCTGGCCGTGCACGGGGATGCGCTCCCGCAGCTCCGGCAGGACGAGCACGAGATCAGATGCGACATCGCCGGCAAGCGCGGCGACCTCGCTGCCGGAGAGCCGGTCGATCGCGCCGCCGAGCGCCTCCGCGAACGGCTGGTACGGCCGCAGCGGCTCCTCGTCGCACCGCCCGTAGAGCACGAGCGCGCCGGTGTCGGCGACGAGCTCGGCCAGAGCACCCGCCAGGCGGGTCTTGCCCACGCCGGGCTCGCCGCCGACGAGGGCCACCGAGGCCCGACCACCGGCCGCCGCCGACCAGGCATCGCGCAGCGACGACAGCTCGCGCTCGCGGCCCACCAGTTCGGCGTCGCCGTGGAGCCGCAGCGCCGCGGGCACCGGCGGCGCGGCACGGCGGCGTAAGTACTCCAACGCCACCTCGGGATCGGGGAGGTCGGCGTGCCCAATGGCGTAGAGGTGCTCGGGCCCTGCGACGTCGCGCAGCCGATGCTCGCCCAGGTCGACCAATACCGCACCGTCGGGGACACCATCGGCAGCCAGTGCCGCGGTTGCGGCCGTGGCGAGGATGGTCGAGCCCGCGGCAATGGCACGAACCCGCGCCGCGCGGTTGACGGCCCGGCCGTAGTAATCACCGTCGCGGACCTCGACCTCGCCGGTGTGGATGCCGACCCGCACCCGCAACGGCTCGGCGGTGGGCCAATGCTCGGCCGTCAGCGCGCGCTGGAGGCTCACGGCCGCGATGACGGCGGCGCCCGCCCGTTCGAACACGCAGAAGGTGGAGTCGCCCTCGCCCTTGCTCTTGACCAGCCTCCCCCCGGCGGCTTCAGCCGCGGCGCGCACGATGTCGTCGTGACGGGCAACCGCCGCTCCCATGACGGTCGGGTCGCGCTCCCAGTGGGCGGTGGACCCCTCGATGTCGGTCAGCAGGAGCGTCTTGACCTGGCTCGTGGCCGTGGCAGGCACCGGCGCCTCTTACTCCAGAGACACGGCGCGGGGCATCAGCGGGCTGCGGTGCCGGTCACCGCGTGGAACAGCACCGGGCGTGAGTTCCGACGCGGGCCCGACTCGCGTTTCGCCCATCGCACCACTCCTTCGCCAACTGACGTGGGCCACTCTACCGATCAGCTCTGCGCTGCTGCTGGTGGTGACGGATTTTCCATGACATCTCGCGGCTGGGACACTTTGTCGATGCGGGTGCGGGTGCGGGGGGTCGTTTGCTTGTTGGTCGCCGCGGGTTTCTTCGGCGCGACTGCGGGGTCGGGGCATGCCGCACCCAAACCGTCCACGATGCCACGCGATGTCGGTGCGCGGATCTCGCGTCACCAGTCGCACCTTCCACGCCAGCTGAAATGTGTTCCCTGGCCGACGCACGGCTGGCCGACCGGCCCGCTTCCTTCAGGTGTCGACTCGGCGGCCGTCGGCGCCGCTGCGAATGAAATGGTCGGGCCGGGGCGTGGGGACTCGGTGGTCGTGATCCACGGCGGGCGCTTGGTCTACGAGCGATATGCCCCCGGCGTCACGGCGGATTCGATCCTGCCCTCGTTCTCGGTTTCCAAGTCGTTCACCTCCACGATGATCGGGCTGTTGGTCGACCGTGGGCGGCTCGAGCTCGACGACCGCGCCCCGATAGCTGAGTGGTCGGCCCAGACCGATCCGCGTCGCTCGATCACGTTGCGGAACCTGCTGAACATGAGCAGCGGACTCCAGTGGACCGAGGACTACTTCAACTTCCAATCCGATGTCGTGCAGATGATCGTGTCGGGTGACGAGTCCCGGTACGTGATCGCCAAACCGCTCGAGTTCACGCCGGGAACGCGCTGGCGTTATTCGACCGGCGACACCGCGGTGCTCGGCCGCATCATCGCCGACACCGCTCGTGTTTCGGGCGACGGGTACCTGGCGTATTTGCACAATCAGCTGTTCGATCCCCTGGGCATCAATCCCGTCCAGGCCGGATTCGATGCGGCCGGCAGATGGCGGGCGGGCTGGCTGACGAACACCACCACACGGAACTTCGCCAAGCTCGGGCTCCTCTATCTGCGCAACGGCAGGTGGGAGAACAAACGATTCCTGTCATCCAAGTGGGTGGACTTCGTTCGTACGCCCAGCCCCGCCTACAGCGGGTACGGCGGCCAGTTCTGGCTCAACAGCGATGGGACCTTCGAGATGATCGGGCTCTACGGCCAGAGCGTGCACATCATCCCCGACCTCGATCTGATCATCGCGGTCAACAACGGCACGGGAGACTTCCCGATGCTTCAGGCTTTCCGAAACGCCAAACCTGCCTCGTGCAGTCACCGGGCGTGACGCCGGACCAGTCGGGGTCTACGCGGCGATCTTCTGCGCCGTAAATCGGGCGACGAGACCGCCGAACGCAGGCTTGGTCACGGCACCGACGCCCGCAAGCCCGTCGAGCACCTGTCGGAGCTCGACGTGACGCATGAGCCGCGTGTTCTGCTCGCGCCTGTGCAGGATGCGACCCGTGCCATCACCGAGCAGGTCGTAGCCGATGAGCCGGCCTCCGGGTCGCAGCATCCGCGCCGCCTCGGCGAAGGCCTGTTCCCATTGAAGGACGTGGTGCAGCATGATGAACGACAGAACGGCGTCGAATGAGCCGTCCGGGAACGGCAGGGCGGTCGCGTCGGCTTGTCGTACCTCTGCGCGCGGACCGAAGTCCGATAGCGGTCTCCGGGCGACTTCCACCATCGATTCGTCGAAGTCGGTGGCGGTGAGGCGGATATCGGGAAACTGTCGCAGCGCCTCTGCGGCCATCGCTCCGCTACCGCAGCCGATCTCGAGAACATCGCCGCGGAGCTCGTGTCCCTGCAACGCCCATGGCAGCACGACGTGACCGGCGAAGAGACGCCACGGCGCGCTCCGGCACATGAACTGCGCGACGGATGACATCTCAGGCATGTCGCCTCCGGCGAGTGTGATGGGGTTGTTGACCGCCCTCAGCTCGACCAGTATCGCCGACTGTCCCGAGGCATCGGACCGCGGAGGCGGCCTCGCCCGACAGATGGAGACACGATGAGCAAGCCCAAGAGGACGGACACGCAGTCGCCTGCGCTCCAGGTCGCCGACCGCCACGATCTGATCCGCGTGAAGGGCGCGCGCGTGAACAACCTCAAGGACATCAGCGTGGAGCTCCCGAAGCGACGGCTCACGGTGTTCACCGGCGTCTCCGGCTCGGGCAAGAGCTCGCTCGTGTTCGGCACCATCGCCGCGGAGTCGCAGCGGCTCATCAACGAGACGTACAGCACTCTCGTGCAGGGCTTCATGCCGACTCTGTCGCGGCCCGAGGTCGACGTGCTGGACGGCCTGACGACCGCGATCATCGTCGACCAGGAGCGGATGGGCTCCAACCCCCGCTCCACCGTCGGCACCGCCACCGACGCCAACGCGATGCTACGCATCCTCTTCAGCAGGCTCGGAAAGCCGCACATCGGCTCGCCCAACGCGTACTCGTTCAACGTCCCGTCGGTGAAGGCCAGCGGTGCGATCACCATCGAGCGCGGCGCCAAGACGAGGACCGAGAAGGCCACCTTCACTCGTCTCGGCGGCATGTGTCCGCGCTGCGAGGGCATGGGCTCGGTCACCGACTTCGACCTGACTCAGCTTTACGACGACAGCAAGTCCCTCAACGAAGGTGCGCTCACGATCCCCGGTTACAGCATGGACGGCTGGTACGGCCGCATCTTCCGCGGCGCCGGCTTCTTCGACCCGGACAAGCCGATCCGCAAGTTCACCAAGAAGGAGCTCCACGACCTCCTTTACAAGGAGCCGACCAAGATCAAGGTCGACGGCATCAACCTGACCTACGAGGGGTTGATCCCGAGGATCCAGAAGTCGATGCTGTCCAAGGACGTCGACGCGCTGCAGGCGCACGTCCGCGCGTTCGTGGAGCGGGTGGTGACGTTCACGACCTGCCCCGACTGCGGCGGCACCCGGCTCAGCGAGGCTGCCCGGTCCTCGAAGATCAAGAGGATCAACATCGCCGACGCCTGCGCGATGCAGATCAGCGACCTCGCGGCATGGGTGCGCGGTCTCGACGAGCCGTCGGTCGCGCCGCTGCTGGCCGCGCTGCTGCAGACGCTCGAGTCGTTCGTGGAGATCGGGCACAGCGCACCAAGATGATCGGCCACCTCGGCTCCTCGCTCACCGACGTCACCTACGTCTTCGACGAGCCGACCACGGGCCTGCACCCCCACGACATCCAGCGGATGAACGACCTGCTGCTGCGGCTGCGGGACAAAGGCAACACGGTGCTCGTCGTAGAGCACGAGCCGGAGACGATCGCGATTGCCGACCACGTCGTCGACCTCGGCCCCGGCGCCGGCACGGCGGGCGGCAACGTCTGCTACGAGGGCACCGTGGAAGGCCTGCGGGCCAGCGGCACCATCACCGGCCAGCACCTCGACGACCGGGCGGCCCTCGAGAAGACGGTGCGCACACCGTCCGGCACGCTGGAGATCCGCGGCGCCACCTCCCACAACCTGCAGGACGTCGACGTCGACATCCCGCTCGGGGTGCTCTGCGTGGTCACCGGCGTGGCGGGCTCCGGCAAGAGCTCGCTCGTGCACGGGTCGATCCCTGCCGGCGGGGGTGTGGTGTCGATCGACCAAGGCGCGATCCGCGGCTCACGACGGAGCAACCCGGCGACGTACACCGGCCTGCTCGACCCGATCCGCAAGGCGTTCGCGAAGGCCAACGGCGTGAAGCCGGCGCTGTTCAGCGCCAACTCCGAGGGCGCCTGCCCCAACTGCAACGGCGCCGGTGTCATCTACACCGACTTGGGGATGATGGCCGGCGTCGCCACCACCTGCGAGGAGTGCGAAGGGAAGCGGTTCCACGCATCGGTGCTCGGCCACCGCCTCGGCGGCCGCGACATCAGCGAGGTGCTGGCGATGTCGGTCACCGAGGCCAAGGAGTTCTTCGGCGACGGCGAGGCGCGCACGCCGGCCGCGCACGCCGTTCTCGAGCGGCTCGCCGACGTCGGGCTCGGCTACCTCAGCCTCGGCCAGCCGCTCACCACGCTGTCCGGCGGCGAGCGGCAGCGGCTCAAGCTGGCCACCCACATGGGCGAGAAGGGTGGCGTCTACGTCCTCGACGAGCCGACCGCCGGCCTCCACCTCGCCGACGTCGAGCAGCCGGTCGGCCTGCTCGACCGGCTCGTCGACACCGGCAAGTCGGTCATCGTCATCGAGCACCACCAGGGGGTCATGGCGCACGCCGACTGGATCATCGACCTCGGCCCCGGCGCCGGCCACGACGGCGGCCGGGTCGTCTTCGAGGGCACACCCGCCGATCTCGTCGCCGCCCGCTCCACCCTCACCGGCGAGCACCTGGCGGCCTACGTCGGCACCTGACCGTGGCTCTCGAACCCCAACCTCCTGATCGGTAGTCAGATCTCTGGGTCAGGACAGCCCCAGGCGAATGCCGAGTTCGGCGTAGTCCGCCGCAGGAAGTACTGAGCCTGTGAGGCCCCAGACGCCTGCGAAGATTTCGGCCGGCGCGTGCTGTTGCATGCTGCCGAGCATCTCGACGCGATCGTCGATGTTCATGGCAGGCAGCATGACGGCGAGGCCCTTGGCCATCTGGTCGGGCGGGATGCTGGCGACGATGGCCGCGTGGATTGCGAGACACCCATCGACTCCGAGCGCCTGTTGGAGTCCCGGCATCACGACGCGCTCCTCGATGTCCTGGTGTCCGAGGTACTCGCCGGTGAAGGACGCCAACTCCATGTAGAGCTGGTCCATGCGCGTCCGCTGTGCTGAGCCCGTGGCGTTCACGGTGTCGTGAGCGAGTGCCGTGAAGTCCTGCACGCGCTGTTCGAAGCGTGCGTGGTCGCCCGCGATGACGTCGGCGACGTCGGGCAGGTACATCTCGGTCGGGGGCTGAACATGGTGGTCCTCTCCCTCGGCATGCTTCTCGAGGATCGTGGCCAGGTTCGTGACACGAGCGGCGAGCGCAGTGCGCGCCACCCGGTCGGCCGCGTCGGTACTGCCCGCGGCCTGGGTCACGCCGAAGAGCTCGCTCCGGATGCCCTTGTAGATGTCGCGGTACAGGTTGAACGTGACCGTTGCGACGGTGTGGATCGGCTTGTGGTCGATGACGCTCATGTCGACTCCTCCAGCGTGTGCGGGCTTTCTCCGATCCTGAAGGACCGGGATCGCTCCCGCGCCGGAAAGATTCGGAAGCGTTTGCTAAGAACTCCCTATGTTCGCCCCCGAGACGACGGCGTTCGTCGAAGCGGGGCCGGCCCTGATCGTCGGCACCGTTGGCGCCGACGGGGCCCCGCACGCCACACGGGGATGGGGCCTGACGGTGCTGGATCGCGGGACCGGCGAGATCCGACTGCTGCTCGACGCCGACGACGACCAGGCCCGGGCGAACCTGGTCGAGACGGGCGCGATCGCGATCACTGCGACTGATGTCCCCACCCTGCGTTCCATGCAGATGAAGGGGACCTGCACCGAGGTCGCACCCGCGACCGATCTCGATATGGAACGGTCGGCTCGCTACCGCGACGCGTTCTTCACCGACATCGAAGCGATCGAGCGCACCCCCCGCGAGCTCCCCGAACGCCTCGCTCCAACGGCGCTCTCCGCCTGCACCGTGCGGGTGGGCGAGTTGTTCGACCAGACCCCCGGGCCGGCCGCGGGGACGCCCATGCAACGAGCCGGTCCCCATTGATCAAGGTCTCGCTCCGTGCGCTCGCGGCGTGTTTCGAGGGCGCGGTTCCCGCGGTGATCGCGACCGCGGCCGCCGACGGTACGCCGAACGTCACGTTTCTGTCCAAAGTCCGTTGCGTCGACGACGAACGCATCGCGCTCTCGAACCAGTTCTTCTCGAAGACGACGAGAAACCTCGCGGAGAACCCCCGCGCCTGCGTCTTGCTGATCGATCCTCACACGTACGACGAGTGGCGGCTCACCGTCGCCTACGAGCGCACAGAGCATCACGGCAGGATCTTCGAGCAACTGCGCGAAGACGTCGACACCGTCGCCACCTACCACCACATGGAAGACGTGTTCCTGCTGCGCGCCGCTGACGTGTACCGCGTGCTCCACGTCGGCATGGTGCGAAAGGGACGCGATCGCGTCGAGGGTCGTGCCGGGGCACCGGCCGCGGAGCGCCTCAGCGAGCTCATCGCCCGCTTGAGCCGGTGCACCGACCTTGACACGATCGTCGGCGCGACTGTCGACGGCCTCGCCGACGTCCTCGGCTACGAGCACTGCCTCCTGATGCTGCTCGACGAGGACCGCCGCCGGCTCTACACGATGGCCAGCAGAGGATTCGGCGACGAGGGCGTGGGCTCCGAAGTCCCCGTGGGCGAAGGCATCATCGGCATGGCCGCAGCCCGAGCGACGACACTCCGCATCGGCAACCTGCGCCAAATGACGAAGTACGGCAACGTCGTGCGCCGCTCCTACGAACAGTCGGGCGAGATCGGACCCGGCCGCGAGATCCCGTTGCCGGGCTTGGACGAACCGCAAAGCCGCATTGCGGTCCCGATGCTCGCGCTCGGCCAATTGACGGGCGTGCTCGTCGCCGAAAGCACCCATAGTGCCGCCTTCGGCGAGGTCGACGAAGCCACGCTCAGCATCGTCGCCACGGTCATCGCCAACGCGATCGAGGTGGAGCGGGCAAGGGAAAACGGCGAGGGCGCCACAGCCGCGCCTCCCTCCCCGGCACCGGCCACCGATGCGTCCACTCCGCCGACGCTCGTGCGCTTCTTCACCGTCGATGGCAGCACATTCCTCGACGGCGATTACCTCATCAAAGGAGTCGCGGGCCGCATCATGTGGTCCCTCCTCCGGCAATACACGCGAGAACAGCGCGTCGCGTTCACGAACAGAGAGATCCGGCTCGATCCCACACTCGAGCTACCCGACTTTCGTGACAACCTCGACAGCCGCCTCATCCTGTTGAAACGACGACTCGACGAGCGGCACGCACCAATCCGAATCGAGAAGACCGGACGCGGCCAGTTCCGCCTCCACGTCGACACCGCGCTGCGCCTCGACGAAGTCGTATCGTGATGATCGATCAGACCGCCGCCCGGTAGGTGAGCATCACGATGCCGGAGGCGAGGGTCTTGACGTCCTCGAGCTCGAGGCGGGCGTGCACGTCCTCCCCCCAGATCATGTCCTCGGTCGTTCCGACACCCGCGAGGACGGGATGGACCCAAAGGCAGAGCTCGTCGAGCAGGCCGTGACGCATCAAGGTCTTCGCGACCGGGCCGTACCCGTGCATCAGGATGTTCTTCCCGTGTGCGTCCTTCAGCTTGGTTATCTCTTCGACGAGGCCACCGCCGATGATCGTGGTGTTCGTCCAGTCGGCCGTCTGCATGGTCGTGGACGCCACGTACTTGGCGATGACGTTGATCCGGTCGGCGAGCTCGCCGTCACGCGCCGGCCAGGCGCTCGCATAGATGTCGTAGGTATGCCGACCGAGCAGCAGGGCGTCGCTGGCGCGCATCTGATCGAGGGCGAGCGCCTCCAGCTCGTCGTCGATGAAGCCGAAATGCCAGCGATCCATGTGGTTGATCACTCCGTCGAGGCTGACGAACGTCGAGTTCACGATCTTTCGCATGACGGGAGGCTACGTGCGGGCTGGGCGATGAGTTCGCGGGCTGCGCACAGTCACACTCGGTATGGCGTACGCACCGACGGATCGCATCGCGAAGGAGGCCGACATGGATCAGCCAACCGCCGAGGACGCATTGCGCGCGCTCGACCCGCTGGTGGGCGAGTGGTTGCTCGAGGCTCAACCGCCCGGCGGCGAGCCGTGGCCCGGTGGCGGGCGGGCGATCTTCGAATGGCACGACTCCGGTGCGCATCTCGTCGAACGCTCGAGCGTCGAGATGCCCGAGGCGCCCGACGGCGTGTCGATCATCGGCTGCGACGCCGCCAACGGCACCTACTACCAGCTCTACTCCGACGAGCGAGGGGTGTGCCGCGTCTACCAGATGAGCATCGACGCGCACGAGTGGAAGCTGTGGCGAACGGGCCTGCCGTTCGCGCAACGCTTCACCGCGACGATCAGCGACGACGGACAGACCATCGCCGGCCAGTGGGAGGTCGCCGAAGACGGCACGAACTTCACCGTCGACTTCGACCTCACCTACCGGAGAGTTTCGCCACGGTGAGATCAGGCGGGCCCGGGATCGACCCGTAGACCTCGAACCGCCCGACTGAGGTGTGCAGGCCGGTGCCGGTCGGGGTCTTTGGCGCGCGCCACGGACACCCGTGCCATTCCGGCCTGGTAGTGGTCGTCACTGTCCCAGACCATCACGGTGATGCGTCGGCCCGCGTCCCGGTCGACGAGCCACCAGCCGTGCAGCCTGGCGCTTGAGCCAGCGCCGGGATCACCTCGTCGTTGACGTGCTCGATGCCTGCCGCGAGGTCGCTCTCCGACTCGCCGTCGAAGCTCAAGACCACTGCGAACATTGCAGCCTCCTTTAGTCCTGCTGCCTCACCACATGGAACTCCACGCGGTAGAGGAAGGTGTCGTCGTGGATCGGGCCGGCGTGTGCAGCGCGTCGACGAAGGGCCTCGAGATCGGACTCTCCCGTCTGAGCGAGATCCTCGTCTGTGATCGACGAGAAGGGCACCAGCTCGATCTCGTCGATCTCGATCATCACGGAACCGCTCCGGTAGACGCCTCCGACCTTGACCTTCGGTCTCGACCAGAGGCGGTAGGACACGGTGATGGTTCCGTCCGCTACTCGGTCGCGGATATCAGCGTTGAATTGCACGCCGCAATTGTGTCGCCGAACGACTTCGCGCTCGGCTCAACGAGCAGGCGCCGGCTCGAAAGGGCCCAGCGCGTCCTCGAGCGGCGGGCCCGGCGGCGTCGGTGCGAGGATCGTCAGGCTGGTCGTCGCCCGGGTCAGGGCTACATAGAGGCGCGCCATGCCCGTCGCCCCGGGTGACTCGCGGACGATGGCCTCGGGATCGGCGACGACGACACCGTCGAACTCCAACCCCTTTGCGTCGACAGCGGTGAGGTGCTCAGCGCCGCCGTTGCCGTCGGCAACCAGTTGCTCGGGTGTGACCACCGCCACCAGCCCGGCCCCGACATCCCTCCGGATATCGGCAACCGCGTCGGCGATGTACGCCGCGCCGAGCGGCCGGCCACCGGTGTGAAAGCGGCGGGGACCGACCCCGGCGGTCCTGACGGAGCGGGCCGGGTGCAGGTGCGGTGCGTATTGCTCGAGTAGCCGGGCCGCCAGCTCCATGACCTCGGCCGGGGTGCGGTAGTTGACCGTGAGCTCGTGGCGGGCCACCGAACCCGCAGCGACGCCGAGCGCCCCGAGGATGCCGTCCCACGTTGCCGCCGCGCCGGCGCGGACTGCCTGCGCCTCGTCGCCTGCCAGGGTGAACGACTGGGTCAGGCACCGCCGGGCGACGGCCCGCCACTGCATCGGCGAAAGATCCTGGGCCTCGTCCACGACGACGTGGCCGTACCGGGCGTCGGCCGGGCGCACCGCGGGCACGTCGCCCTCGTCGAACTGGTGGGCGAGCTCCTCGTACACGCCGTGCAGCTCGTTGGCGGCGGGATCACCCATGAGCGTGGTCGTGGCGTACGTGGCCTTGCACTCCCGGCAGTCCAGCCGGTCGCTGCCGGACGCCTCGCCCGGCAGGTACTCGAGTGGGCGCCCGCACCGCGGGCAGTCGGGCAGCCGCTCTTCCAGGATCCGCTCGGCCACGTGGTCGAGCGACCGTCGGCGCCTGCCGGCGCGCTCCGGTCGCGTCGGGACGGGCCCGAGCAGGAGGTCGGCCTCGTCGAGGAGGGCCACGTCGGCCTCACTCCATCCGTCGCCGTCCTCACTCGAGGCATGCAGCGCGTCCAGCTCGTCGGGCGTGAGGATGTCGCGCCCGGCGGTCGCGAGGCGCCGGGGCGACGCGAGCAGACGGCGCACGAGCCCTTCGGGGCGGAGCAGGGGCCACATGGCGTGGAGGGCCTGCGCGAGCGCACCTCGGTCGACCACGTCGATGAGAGGTGGCGCGTACCGGACTCCTTCCGCGCCGATGCGGCCGATCCGGTGGTCGCGTTCGAGGCCATTGCGGTACGCGGCTTCCAGCGCCCGCAGGAGAAGGCGCTCCACCAGCGCGCGGCCGGCGTTGTGCGTCGTCGACCGTCGCCTAGCCGTCACGACGATGGCGGCGAGGTCGTCGTGCGCGACCACGAGGCGGAACCGGCCCGCCCACAGCTCGATGCCCACCCGCGGCGCCCGCTCGTGGGCCCGGACCGCCCGGGCGAGGACGTCGACCATGCGGAGGTCGCCCTTGACCGCGGCCGCCGCCGGCGGGTCGACCTTCGACACCGCCACGGGTGGGCCGAGATCCGCCGGCGTCGCCAGCACGACCCTGTCCTCACCGAGCGACGGGACGACGTCCTCGACGTAGCGCAGGAACGTCGACGACGGCCCGACGAAGAGGACCGCGCCGGCCACGCGGGCCCGCTCGGCGTAGAGCAGGTACGCGGCCCGGTGGAGCGCCACTGCCGTCTTGCCGGTACCGGGCGCCCCTTGTACGACCGTCACCCCGGCGCGAGGGCGACGGATCACGACGTCCTGCTCGGCCTGGATGGTCGCCACCACGTCCTGCATGCGACCGGTCCGCGGGGCGTCGAGCGCGGCCATGAGCGCGCCCTCGCCCACGAGGTGGAGCCCGGCCTCGCCCGCCGCGGTGACGTCGAAGACCTCGTCATCCAGCCCGACCAGCTCGCCCTGCCGCCAACGGAAGTGGCGTCGCCGCACGACGCCCATGGGATCGTGGGGTAACGCCCGGTAGAACGGTTCGGCGGCCGGCGCTCGCCAGTCGACGACGAGCGGGTCGCCGTGCTCGTCAGCGACGGCCAGGCGAC
Source organism: Actinomycetota bacterium (assembly GCA_005888325.1). Taxonomy (NCBI): domain Bacteria; kingdom Bacillati; phylum Actinomycetota; species Actinomycetota bacterium. The sequence continues at coordinate 2,269 of VAWU01000057.1, read as the reverse complement.
CCACGTAGAGACAACTACCGTCGGCGAGGTCGAGGCGACCCACGAGCAGACGCTCCTTCGCGATGTCGAGCGCCGCCAACCGGTGGCCGGCGTGGGCGATGGCGCTGTCGCGCTCGAACATCGCCTGCACATTCCTGGTCTCGGTGAGCCGCCGCGCCGTGCCGGCCATGCCCTCGGCCGAGCCCCGCATCGCCAGGACGCGGTCGTAGGCGGCATCGAGGTAGGCGCGCTCCACGCGTAGCTCGTCGTCACGCAGCACGCGGGGGATCGTCGCTGCGGGGGCCGTTGGAAGCAAACGAGCCCTCGGTCGTAGGATGAAGGTAGAGGGAGTGCCGCGAGTCTTGGAGGCTCGACGGCCTCAGTACTCGCCCTTGATCACGAAGTACGAGCCGCGGATCGTCCCGGCCAGCTTCGACTTCTGTCTCGCGAACTTGAACGATCCGAGCTCGGCGGGGACCTCCATCCCTTCGGAGAGCTTGAACCCGACCGCGCGCTTCTTCGGTTCGTCGAGCGGATACAGCACGTTGATCGAGAGCCCGCTCTCGTAGAACACGTAGGTCCACCGGATGTTCTCGACGTGGAGGGTCGTCGCCTCGAGTGGGGGCGAAGCGATGGCGATGTCGCGCTCCTCTTTGAGGATGCGGTGCACCCAGTCGATGTCCTTCTTGGCCTTGGCGGCCGGTTCGACCGTGAAGACGTAGTCGTACTTGTTCTTGAAGTAGCGAGCCTCGTTCGCCCGCAGGCCGGCGAGTGCGGTCGCCACCGGCGACGACTCCAGTCCGACGGTGGAGACGTTGACGAAGTCCACTGCATAGGTCATGTCGCGCTCCCCGCTCGTCGCCGGAGGGCCCGTCGACGGGCTCGCAACACTATCCCCGGCCGGCATGTTTGCTCCGCCCGCGATGAGTCGGCTGAGCGTGGCTCGCATCACCGCGTTGGCCGGTCGTCTGGCGTCAGCCGTACACGGTGTTGCCACCCTCCGTCTGCCGACGCGGAGCGGCACGGTTTCCAACTAGGAGCACGGACCGATGCTGCACGGGTCTGTCGGTGACGACGCGCCGGATGGCAGCCGCCCCGACGGACCGTCCTGGCGCGCTCGGCTTGGGCAGAACAGCGTGCTGTCGCGTGGCACTCAGGGCTTGCTGTCCGGTTGGCGTCAAGCCGTTTACGCGCTGGCTGGAGGCCAGAATGGCTCGGAGGGGGGTGTTCGCCAGCCAAGGGCCGAGGCGTGGTCGATGAGGGTCTGGGTGGCGCGAGCGACTATCGGCCGGGCGTCGTCTGCGCGGTGAAGGAGGGCCCAGGCCCAGAGGGGTATCGGGGATCGGACCGGCCGGCGGGTCAACGTGGGCGGGATCGGCGCCGTATGGCGCTTCGGCGAGTCGAGCACCGGTCGTCGGAGGCGGGCCACATGGTCGAAGAACGCAGACCCAGCAATGCCGCCGTCGTCGATATTGGTCACCGACGCCTGGTTGGCCTTCGCGAATGCAGAGGCGTAGCGGTTCCATGACCACCACGACGCTTCGTCCACATCGACGAGCACCGTGACCTCGGCTGCGGGCACGCTCTCATGACGAGTCGCCCGGTGCGCCCGCGGCATCACGGCCTCCAGTCTCTCGTACCACAAGAGGTGGGCGGCCAAGTTGAGGCGCTTGATGTCGGCCTCCTCGATCCAGGCAATAGCGAGGTCGAGGCTGCCTTCGGCCACCCGCGCCGCCTGCGTGTGCGATGGTAGGACCCATTCGTCGACACGGACCCGAAGGTCGGGCATCGCTGCTGCCTCCGGGGGAAGCCAACTGACGTAGCCCAGCCGGAGAGGTAACTCTCCGGCTCCGTTGCGGGCCCGATCGAAGGCCCGTGTCGCCGTGCCCAACACCTCTCGGGCGTCGGTCAGGAACTGGATGCCGGCCGGCGTCAGTTCGACGTGTCGGCGGTCGCGGACAAGGAGCTGGGTGCCCAGCTCACGTTCGAGGTTGCTGATCTGCTGAGAGAGCGAAGGACCAGCAAGGTGGAGCCGCTCTGCGGCCCGACCGAAGTGCAGTTCCTCGGCGACGGCGACGAAGTAGGTCAGCTGCCGGAGTTCCACGCGGTCGATGCTAGGGCTGACCTGGGGTGATAGGCGGGGCCTACCACAGTTCGGTCAGAAGTCGTGGACCCAAGACGAGCAGAAGGGTTCACTCAGATACAGGACCTTCGCTCGGCGGAGCAGGGACGCAGCTCCGGAACTCACTGATGTCATGCGCAATGCCGCGTCGGAAACCCACAACCAGAG
>VAWU01000056.1:15438-27023 GCA_005888325.1 Actinomycetota bacterium | reverse complement strand
GGTTGACCTCGGACGTGCCCCCCTCGATGGTGTTGGCCCGGCTCCGCAGCATGCCCGAGATCTCGTACGGCAGACCCTCCTCGTAGCTCGTCGCGCCGTTCACCCACGCGGTCGCGCGCGCGCCGAGGAGGTCGGTGGCGAGCAGCTGCACGCGCTGGTTGAGCTCGGCACCGTGGACCTTGCCGATCGAGCTCTCCGCACCGGGTGGCCGCCCCGCCCTGGCGTTGGCGCGCACCCGCTCGTTCGTCCACTCGCGAACCTTCTCCTCGCACCAGAGCCCTGCCAATCGCTGCCGTACCACCGGGTCGGCGGCGCGCCCGCGCTCCCGCGCCAGGCGCAGGAGGCGGCCGACGCCGGAGCCACCGATGCGGTCCACACCGCCCGAGCCCGAGCCCGCCACCATCTGCCGCTCACCCGACAGCGTGGCGTTCGCTACCTTCCATCCGTCGCCCACCGCGCCCACCCGGTGCGCGTCGGGCACACGCGCGCCCTCGAGGTAGACCTCGTTGAAGTCGACCTCGCCGCCGATGTGCCGCAGCGGTCGCACGGTGACACCCGGCTGGCGCAGCGCGAGCAGGAAGTAGCTGAGCCCTTCGCGCTTGGGGACCTCGGCGTCGGTGCGGGCCAGGAGCACCGCGAAGTCGGCCAGATGGGCCCACGTGGTCCACACCTTCTGGCCGGTGACGACCCACTCGTCGCCGTCGAAGTCGGCGCGCGTTGCCAGCGAGGCGAGGTCGGAACCGGCCCCCGGCTCGCTGAAGAGCTGGCACCACACCTCCTCGTTGCGCACGATCGGCGGCAGGAAACGCCGGCGCTGGTGCTCGGTGCCGTGGGCGAAGAGCGCCGGCGCCGCCAGGTTGAGGCCAAGCGGGTTCAGGCGGCCGAGGTTGAAGGGTCGCAGCTCGTTGTCGATGGCCCGCGCCACCGTGTTCGACGCGCCCAGCCCGCCGTACGCGACGGGCCACGCCGGGGCCACGAGGCCCGACGCGCCGAACACCGGGTACCAGGCCTCGTAGTCGGCGCGCGGGCGCACGGCCCGGATGGCCGCCGGCCCGCCGGCGGCCGCCTCCCGCCATCGAGCGGGGACGTGCTCCTCCACCCATGCACGGACCGCAGCGACTGCGCCTTCGACGTCGTCTGCATCGGTCAGCACGATCGTCATCGGCCCTGGTACTTCGGCGGACGCTTCTCGCTGAACGCGGCGAACCCCTCCTTGAAGTCCTGGCTGCGCGACGACAGCTCGAGCGCGAACGCCTCGTTGGCGAGGTGGGCGTGCAGGTCGAGTGAGGTTCCCGTGTTGAGGAGTCGCTTCGTCAGGCCGACCGCGACCGTCGCCGACGACGCCAGGGTCGCGACCAGCGCGGCGGCCTCGCGGTCGAGCTCGTCGCCGTCGACGGCGCGATGGATGAGGCCCCACCGCGCGGCCTCCGTCCCAGTGAGCTCGCGGCCGAGGATGAGCAGTTCCCGCGCCCGGGCCATGCCCACCATACGCGGCAGCAGCCAGGCCGCCCCGCTGTCGGGGGTGAAGCCCCGCGCGAGGAACGGCTCCCAGAACCGCGCGTCGCCCGCCGCGACGGTGAAGTCGGCGGCCAGCGCGAGCTGGAAGCCGATGCCCGCCGCCCAGCCGCGCACCACGCACACCACCGGCACCTGCACCTCGAGGACCAGCGGGATGAGCCGGTGCGCCTGCGCCGGCAGACGGCGCTGGATGCTGCCCACCCGGGGTCGCTCGCCGCGAGCCTGATTGCGACCGACGAGGTCGAAGCCGCTGCAGAAGTCGTCACCTGTGCCGGACAACGTGACGACGCGCACCCCGTCGTCCTGTCCGGCCGCCTCGAGGTGGCCGATCAGCGCGGCGACGGACGCGTCGTCGAGCGCATTGCGGCGGGGGCTGTCGAGCCTCAGCCGGAGGACGGCGCCATCGCGCTCGACGTGCAGGGTCACGAGAACCCCGCGACGACGGCGTCGAGCGCGCCCTGCAGGTCGCCGGCTCCGCCGGGTGGCGGCGGAAGCCGGACCGGCCCGTGCCGGCGGCTCGGGAGCAGCACGCTCGCGTGGCCGGGGCACGTGACCTCGCCCCGTTGGTTCTCACCCCACACGTCGAGGTCGACCGCCGGGCCGATTCCGTCGACGACGTAGCGGCGGGTCACCCGGCCGCGCATCCAGTGGGTGTCGCCGACGTAGTTGAAGAGGCGGAACTCGCAGTCGAGCTTCCACAACCAGGCGTCGTCGCCCATCCAGTCGGTGCACAGGTGGATGAGCCACGTCTCGCGCATGCGGCCGTAGTCGAACGTCGTGGGGTTGCCGGCTCGGCGGGCGTAGGACGGGTCCCAGTGGACCCGCTGGAGCACGTCGGGCACGCCCAGGTCGTCCTTGTGGAAGAACCGCGGCACCCGGCGGCGGTTGCGCCATCCGAGGCGCAGCGGCTTCACGCCGTAGAGGCCCATGCCCATGCCGACGTGCCAGCAGATGATGTCGGTGACGGTCAGCGGCCCTTTCACGAGCGGGCCCACCTCGTCGCCCTCCTCGACGTCGTCCCACCAACGCGGCTCGCTCCCCCGCGCCCGCTCGCGGGCGTAGTGCTCGTCGATCTCGGCCAGGGCGTCGTCGGTGTAGGGCTCGATCACGACATCGTCGTACTTCTTCCGGTCGCGCGCCTTCTCGCGCTCGGTGCGTATCATCAGCCGGTACTGCCCCGCCAGCAACGTGCCCTCGTCGTCACGGAAGACCTGCGCGGTCCACTCGTGGATCGCACGGCCCGCGAAGTCGCTGGGCTTGTCGAGCACGCCGACGAGGGCGTTGCGGCGGAACACCCGCCGGTCCGGCCGCAACGGCGCCCACCACTCGCGTGCGCTGGCCGAGTAGTACGCGTGGACGCCGCGCAGCGGGTCGCCCTTCATGAGGGCGACGTGCTCCGGCGCCACCGCGGTCACCTCGTCCTCGCCGATCAACGTGTCGCCACCCACCGCGGGGGGTGGCGCGATCACGCCACGCCAACGGGTGGCCGCGGCGTGCTCGCGGTCCCACCACAGCGGGTTGTCGTCGCCGTAGGACTCGGCGATGTGGCGGAACGCATCCTCGTTGGGGCGCAGGTAGTGCGGCGGCTGCGGGTGCGGCTCGGCGATGCCGATGCGCGCCCGCAGGCGGGCCACGGCGTCGTCGGTGATGCCGGTGTTGCCGGTCGTCCGCGCCGCGCTCATCGCCGGCCCGGCCGCCCATCGGGGCGGGTCACGTGCATCGCCACCACCATGTCCGCCTCGGCTTCGAGCACGACGTCGTCATCCACCGAGATCGTGCACCACGCGCGCGCCGCCTCGTCGGCGGTCTGCTCGCACCGCGCCTCGAGCGTGAGCTCCCGGTAGAGAGGGATGGGGCGGCGGTACCGCACCGTCATGGCACGGGTGACACATGTCAGGCCCAACACGAACGGCGCCACCGCCACCAGCTGGTCGGCGATCATCGCCCCAACCCCGCCATGGGCGACGCCCGGCGGGCCGACGTGGCGGCGGGTCAGGTGGGCCGTGCCCCGCACCCGCCCATCCTCGAAGCGCAGGCGCACGTCGGGGGCCGACGGGTTGCAGTCACCGATCACCGGGCTGAGCGGCAGGGGGCCGGCCGGGGTGGACAGGTCGAGCTCGCGACCATGCAGCCCCGAGTAGGGACCGTCGTCGCGGGCCGCGCCCAGGCGGCGCCAGCTCCCGCACCTCGATCGTCACGCCCTCGAGCTCCGGCTCGCCGACAGCCGTCTCGGCGGCCGCGTCGGCCAGCGCGCGCAGCGACGACGCGAGCTCGCCGACCGCCTGCCTGCGGGTGCTTCGGTCCTCGCTTGACGGAAGACCGTTCACCGTTCCACCACGAAGCCCACCGCGTCACGGTCCCACGTCGCGGCGGTGACGCCGCGCCGGCGCACGAGGTACTTCTGCACCCGCCCCGTCGGCGTGTGCGGCAGCTCGGCGACGAGCTCGATGTAGCGGGGCACGAGGAAGTAGGGCGCGTTGTCGTTGACGAAGCGCGCGAGCTCGTCGGGTTGCACGCATGCGCCGGGCCGGAGGACGACGTCGACCTTGATCTCGGCCTCCGACTCGAGCTCCGCCGACGTGACGCCGTACGCCGCGCACTCGGCCACCCCAGGGTGGCCGGCGACGGTGGCCTCGACTGCGAACGACGACACGCTGCGCCCTTTGTACCGGATGTAATCGGCCTTGCGGTCGAAGAAGAAGTACTCGCCCTCCTCGTTGCGCCGGCCCAGGTCGCCGGTGTGGTACCAGAGGTTGCGGACGGCACGCAACGTCGCGTCGGCATCGTCGAAGTAGCCGTTGAACAACACGTACGGCTCGGTCGGACGCACGCAGATCTCCCCCACCTCGTCCACCTCCACCTCCCGGTCGTCGTCGTCGAGCAGGCGGACGTCGATGCCCGGCAACGGCACCCCCGCGGTGTTCGGGCTCCAGCGCCGGCGGCCGTCGTCGACCCGCGACAGGAGCCCGAGCACCTCGCTCTGCCCGTAGCCCTGGTAGATCTGCTCGATCGCGAACCGCCGCTTGAACGGCTCGAGGAGCCCCTCGGGCATCGGGACGCACGAGGCGACGCGCACCGGGTTGACCGCGTCGTCGGGCCGCTCGGGTTGCTGCCACAGGAAGACGTGCATGGCGCCCAGGGTGAAGGTCTGCGTGGCGCCGTAGAAGCGGACGCGGTCCCAGAAGTCCGCCACGGAGAAGCGCGGGTCGAGGCCGAAGGGGAGCCCGCACACGAGCGCCCGGTAGACGATCGCGACCCATGCGGCCGAGTTGTGCATCGGCAGACAGCAGTAGAGGACGTCGCCATCGCGTGCGCCCGAGGTGGTGGCGCCGCTCTCGGCGCCGCGCAGCCAGGCGTTGTGGCTCTGCATCACGCCCTTGGACCGGCCGGTCGTGCCCGAGGTCCACAGCACCGCAGCCGTGTCGCCGTAGTGACCGTCTTCACCCGTCCGCACCGACACCGCGTCTCCGCTCTTGGCCGCTGAGGCCGGGCCGGACAGGTCGAGGGCGCCTGACTCGTCGCGCACGACGACGTGCTCGAAGGGGAGGCCGTCACCCAGCTCGACCACCCGCGGCAAGAGACGGGCGTCGACGACCAGCACGCGCGCCCGGCTGCCGTGCAGGCTCCCCCGCAGCCACTCGCCCTTGAAGTCGATGTTCGTCGCCACCCAGACGGCTCCGATGCGATTGACCGCGAAGCTCAGCAGCACGAATTCGGGGCAGCTCTCCATCAAAACGGCGACGGTGTCGCCCCGGCTCACCCCCAGCGCATGCAGCCCGGCGGCGAGCTCGTCGGCGCGCCGGTCGACGTCGGCGAAGGTGAAGTGCCGGTCGCCCGACATGATGAACACGTCGTCGCCCACCTGCCCGGCCTGCAGTCGCAGCACCCGGTGGAGCAGGCGGTCGTGGCGGTCGGAGAGGTCGAGACGGTTCATCGCCGCATGGAGGCGGCGCCCACGCCGCGGATGAGCCCGCCGCGCTCGGGTTGCTCGTGCACGTTGTCGACGGCGAACGCACCCACGAAGCTAGCGGCGCCGGCGATGCGTCGCCACGAGCCGGCCGTGAGCGACCGCCACAAACGACGGCGCAAGCGACACCGCGGCCCACCGCGACACCTCGAGGCGTTCGGTCGTCAGTACGCCCCGCACGCCGCGGCGGTGGACCACTGGCTCCAGCCGCTGCGCTGCTGCAGCTTGATCGCCATCTCGTCCTGCACCGCCGGAGGCGCGTCCTCCGGGAGGCCCGTGCCGCCGAGCGACTGCCACGTGGCGAGCTGGAACTGGTACGCCCCGCCGCCCGGCGCCCGGTAGTTGTTGCCCGACTCCTTCTCGCGGATGCACGCCCAGATGCCGCCGGGGGAGCTCGGCGGGTCCACGGGTGCGGTTGGGGGCGCGGACGTCGCGGTGGTGGTCGGCGCCGGCGCGGAGACCGCATCCGGCGGCGGGGCCGGCGGGGCCGCGGGCGATTGCTGCGGCACCCCGGCGGCGCGCTCGGCACGGCTGAGCGCAGCCGCGAAGTCACGCTGCTGCTGCTGGCGAACCAGATCGCCGAGCTCGCCGCGCACCTGCAGGAGGTTCGCTCGTTGCACCGCCTCGGTCGACGCGACCTGATCGCGGCTCGCGCGCACCCGCTCGACCGACTGCTGCGCCGCCTGCCGCGCCTCACGCAGCCCACGCTCGGACGCCGCCATCTCGTCCCGCCTCCGTTGCAACGCGTCGATCGCGAGTCGATCGGAACGAAGGGCCGCGTCGATGTAGTGACGTCGCAGCTCGAGGTCGGCGCCGTCACTACCGACGATCTGCTCGACGAACGACACCTGGCCGCCGTGCACGTACGCGTTGACCGCGCGGCTGGCGAGACGCCTCCGAGCGGTGACGAGCACCGCCTGTGCGGCTTCGACCCGCGCCTGCGCGGACCGCATGCGTGCGTCGGCGTCGTGGACGTCGTAACTGGCGAGGCGGAGCTTCCGGTCGGCCGCGGCGATCCGTTCGGCCTGCGCGTCGACCTCCGCCTTGAGGCGCGCCGCCTGGGCGCGCTTGTCGGCGACCGTCACGGCTCTCGTCGCGACGGGGAAGGCGATAGAGACCACGAGAGCGGTCGCGAGGAACACGGCGGGCCGTCCGTACGGCCTGATGCTTGCGCTGACTCTCACGAGATAGGCAGATGCTCGACCGGGCACGTGTGTTTCGCGAGGGAGCGCCGCCCGACCACCCGCGAACCTAACCAGCGGGGTCGACCCGAGCAAGCAGCCAGGTCGACGAAACGTCCCGATCGGCGGAAATGTCCCGCGAGGGGGCGGATCAGACGATCCGCTCGTTTCCTCCGTCGATCGGCACCTGTGCCCCGGTGGTCTTCGAGAACGCGGGAGAGCAGAGGGCGACGATCACCGCCGCGACGTCTCGGCTCGTGATCTCCACGCCGAGCAGGTTGTTCGTCCGGTACTCCTCGACGGTGAGGCCATAGGCGGCAGCACGCGCCTCGATCGCGCTCGGGTCCCAGACGCCTGTGTCGAACACGGCGTTGGGATGCACGATGTTGACGCGGATGCCCTGCGCCGCCCACTCGAGCGCCGCCACCCGCGCCAGTTGGGTCAGGGCCGCCTTCGACGCGGAGTAGGCGGCGGCGCCGGGTCCCGGTGCGTGCACGTTCTTCGACGCGTTGACGACGACGCGGCCGTGCCGCGGTGAGCGCGCCAACAAGTGCGCGGTCACGCGCAGGAGCGACAGGTTGGCGTCGACGTTGACTGCCATCACGCGTCGCCACTCGTCCCGCGACAGCTCCTCGATGCGCGCGGACGGCGGGAACACGCCGGCGTTCAGCACGAGGATGTCGAGACCCCCGAACCGCTGTACGGCGGTCTCCAATGCCTCCTCGACCGCGGCCTCGTCGGTGACGTCGCAGCGGACACCGAGGAACGCGTCGTCGCCGTGTTGATCCGCGACCCGTCCGTCGACGTCGAGGCCCACGACGGCGGCCCCGCCGTCGAGCAGCGCTTCGGCGGTGGCGCGCCCGATGCCGGAGGCGGCCCCGGTGACGAGCGCGATCTCCCCCGCAAGCGGCGCCGGCGGGCCTTGCCGCTTCAGCTTCGCCTGCTCGAGCTCCCAGTACTCGACGTCGAACAGATCGCTCTCGGGGAGCGCCTGCCAATCATCGAGCGCAACCGCGCGCTCGATGGAGTCGAGCGTGTGCAGTGCGATGTCGCGCGCCACGGCGGCGTCGCGGCTGGTCCGCCCGACGGTCAAGAGACCCAGCTCGGGGTCGAGGATGACGCGCGGCGCGGGGTCGAGCATGGCGAGCGGCGCACCCGATCGAGGCGCGTTGCGTTCGAAGTAGCGCCGGTAGTCGTCGACGTAACTCCGGACGTCGCGCCCGACGAGCGGAACTCGCTTGGTGCGGATGACGTGGTCCGGCGTGAGAGGACCGCGCCGGGCGAGCGCGGCGTGATCGTCCCGACCCAGGAAGGCGGCGGTCCTGGGCGTCCGCGTCGCCAGCATGATCATCGGCGCCCCGGCGGCCTCCGACACCTCGCCCCGCAGGTCGGCGAGCGCGTTCCGCCGGGACCCCCGGGACTGCTCCGGGCCTGCCGTCGGGAGCGCCCAGGCGCGGTGCTGCTGCAGGTAGTCCTCCGCCAGGCTGACGAGCTCGATCATGCGCTCGTACGACTCGCGGGCATCCTCGGCGAACGAGAAGATGCCGTGGTTCATGAGGGCCATGCCGATGGTGGCACCGGTCCGCTCCGCCGGGAACACCTGGGCGCATCGGCGGGCGAGCGCGAACCCCGGCATCACGTAGTCGACGACGACGACACGGTCGCCGTACAGCTCCTCGATGCGTTTGCGCCCGTTCGGTGTGTTGGTGATGGCGAGCACCGCATCGGCGTGGGTGTGGTCGACGTAGCGGGCAGGCAGGATCGCGTGCAGAATCGCCTCCACCGACGGGGCCGGCGCGTCACCGCGCGTGCAGGCCAGGCGCAGCTGGTCGGCCATCTGCGCGTCGCTGAGCTCGTCGAGCCCGGCCAGCGCCAGCAGGTGATCGAGACGGACGGGTGCGAAGCCCCGTTCGGTGACGGTCGCGAGATCGCTGCCGGACCCCTTGACGTAGAGGACGTCGAGGGGCCGGCCGAAGAGGTCGGGCTCGGCCAGCTTGACCGAGGTGTTGCCGCCGCCGTGCATGACGAGCGACGTCTCGGCGCCGAGGAGCCGTGAGGTGTAGACCCGCGGCCCGAGCGGTCCCGGGTGTGCGGCGGCGTCGACGTCCGACCATTGGCTGCGCATCTCCCGAGTGTGGCCGATCGTCCGGGACCGCGCGTCAGGGCGGTTCCGGCGTCGAGCCGGACATCACGGGACCGGATCGGGGGCAGGTCAGCTGGTGACGGTGCCGGGGGGCGCGGCACCGTGGCCCACACCGCTCGGCCCGCGCGGAAAGCCGCGACCCCGTCCACCGAACGGATGATCGGGCTTGAACCGCATGCCTTCGTTCACCAGGCGGGTGATGCGGTCCTTCAGGCCCGCCTTGATGGAGGCGGCGCGCTCGGCGGTGATGCGCTTGTCGGTCACCGCCTGGTCGATGCGGCGCCTGGTCGATGCGGCGGTTGACGTCGGCCACGAGCGCGTCGATGACCTTCTGCACGTCGACGCCCTTGGCCTTGGCCACCTCGGCGATGGTCTTGCCACTGCGCAGCTGGTCGCGCAGGTCGGCCTCGCTGATCCCGATCGCCTTGGCGACGACCGCGGCCTCGGCGCCGGGCGCGAAGCCCGGGCGCCGGCCGAAGCCCTCGTGGCCCTTGAAGCACAGGCCTTCGTTCACCAGGCGGGTGATGCGGTCCTTCAGGCCCGCCTTGATGGAGGCGGCGCGCTCGGCGGTGATGCGCTTGTCGGTCACTGCCTGGTCGATGCGCGATGCGGCGGTTGACGTCGGCCACGAGCGCGTCGATGACCTTCTGCACGTCGACGCCCTTGGCCTTGGCCACCTCGGCGATGGTCTTGCCACTGCGCAGCTGGTCGCGCAGGTCGGCCTCGCTGATCCCGATCGCCTTGGCGACGACCGCGGCCTCGGCGCCGGGCGCGAAGCCCGGGCCCCGGCCGAAGTGGCGATCACCGTGGGGCATCGCGCCTCGGTCGGGCGCGACGGTCGTGGTCGGCGCGCTGGTGCCCGACTGGGCCCCCGAGATCCCGGGGATCCCGAGCACCGCACCGGCCACGCCGCCGCCGACGAGGGCGCCCGTCAAGGCGAGCGCTCCGATCAGCCGTTCCCTACGCATCTGAATCCTTTTCGTCGTGTTCGAATCGCCGCGGTGACGACGTCAGACCGGAGGTGAGCCGACGTCCGCCGCGGGTGTGGTCGTGCCGCTGTCCCCATTGCCCCCGTGGTGCCAGGGGCAGTACCGGTGATCCGGCTGGGCGGAGGGCGGCTGGGTCGTCGCCGGCGGCGACTGGGTCGTCGAGGGTCCATCGGTCTGGGCGGATGCGAGACCCATCCCGAGCGCGGCGGTCGCCCCGGCGGCGACCGCTCCCACGAGCAGCCTGCGGGTCACGGGTGTCATCGGCGCTCCTTGTCTGCCACTGGTCGATCGGCGGCTGTGCACCAGTAGACCGCACCCGCCTGGGACGAACCTGTGAATCGGCGCGCCGGCGGACGAAACGGACGTCGGCCCACCGGCTCAGCGGTAGTCGGGATTCGGGAAGTCGGAACGGCAGCCCGCGTCCCATTCGGAGCGTTGGTTGCCGTGGGCGGGGATGCCGCCGGCGTCCTTCAGCATGCGGGCCAGGTGGAGGAGGTTCCAGGTCATGAACGTCGTGTTGCGGTTCGTGAAGTCGTTCTCGGGGCCACCGCTGCCCGGATCGAGGTAGGAGGGCCCGGGCCCCGCCTCGCCGATCCACCCCGCATCGGCCTGCGGCGGGATCGTGTAGCCGAGGTGCTGCAACGAGTACAGGATGTTCATCGCGCAGTGCTTCACGCCGTCCTCGTTGCCCGTGACGAGGCAGCCGCCCACGCGCCCGTAGTAGGCGTACTGGCCGCGCTCGTTCAGGAGGTGCGAGTTCCCGTACAGCCGCTCGATCACCTTGGTGCAGACCGACGACTTCTCGCCCAGCCAGATGGAGCTGCACAACACGAGGATGTCTGCGGCCTGGACCTGCTCGTAGAGCTGCGGCCACTCGTCCCGGTCGTAGCCGTGCTCGCGCATGTCGGGGTACACGCCCACCGGGATCTCGTGGTCGACCGCGCGCACGAAGTCGACGGTCACGTCGTTCCTGCGCATGATCTCCATCGAGATCCTCGCCAACCCCTCGGTGTGGGAGAGCTCGGGTGAGCGCTTCAAGGTGCAGTTGATGAACAACGCCCTGAGGTCGGAGAAATCCCAGCCGCTCTCTCGACAGAGAGCCTCCTGCTTCTCGGTGAGGGCCATGACGTCCTTTCGCAACCCGACGGTCGACATTCCACCATGCCCCGGCGCGTCTTCTTGTCGTACGTAGCCGTCCTGAGGACGGTTGCCTACGACAAGAACGCGGGGTCGGGGGCGGTCACCGGAACACACCGGTGTGGCCCAGGCTGTAGCGGCCCGGCTGCGGGAACACGCAGAGCCCGTGGGGGCCCCTGCCGACGGGGATGCGGTGGAGCACCTGCCCGGTGCGCGTGTCGATGACGTACACCGCCGCGTCGTACCGGCCCGAGAGCCACAGCTGTGTGCCGTCCGCCGACACCCCACCCATGTCGGGGCTGCCACCGGTGGGCCAGGTCGCGGAGACGTGCCCGGTGGCGAAGTCGATCACCGACACGCTGCCGGCGAGGCGATTCGAGACGTACAGCGCGCGCCCGTCTCGACTGACGTAGAGCCCGTGGGCACCTCTGCCGGTCGGGATGAAGCGTCGCTCGGTCATCGAGCTCGCGTCGACGACCGAGACCCCGCCGCGCACCTGGTTGGCGACGTAGAAGACGGAGCCGTCGGGGGACAGCTTCACGTCGACCGGTGACCCTCCCACGTGCAGCTCGCCGGTCACGCTCATGTGCTCGACGTCGACGCGCACGACCCATCCCGAGAACTCGCAGCTGAGGAGCATCTCCTTGCCG
>VAWU01000056.1:0-15196 GCA_005888325.1 Actinomycetota bacterium | reverse complement strand
GGAAGATGTCCGACGGCGAAGTGGTCGATGATCCGGAAGCTGACGGGATCGATCACATCGACGGTGCCGGCCTCGCTGTTCGGCACGTACACGCGGGCGGGCACGCCCGCGACCGCCGGCGAGAGTTGCCCCACCCCCGTAGATGCGTAGACGTTGCCGGACGGCTCGGCGCGAGTCGCCACCTGCGTCGTCGACGGATGCGGCCGCGCCCGCACGGCCGCACGCGGTTCGGCGTGGTGACCGCAGGCGGCGAGCACGAGCGCGAGCACCGACACGACCATCCGTGCGCGATCCGAGGGCGCCCTCATCGGTCGAGGAGCTGATGGACCGTGACCGTGTGCAGCCCCGCTGCCGCGACCGCGTCGAGGATGGTGGGAAGCGCGGCGACCGTCCCCGCGTGGCCGGTGTGGAGGCTGACGATCGCGCCCGGATGCAATCCCGCTCGCACCCGAGCCGCGATCTGCGGCGCGCCCGGATCCTGGTAGTCGCGCGGGTCCACGTCGTAACCGACGACCGTCGGATAACCGGCGCGGCCGGCTTCGGTCAACATCAGTTGGGTCGGGACCTCGATGCCTGACGGCCGGAACCACCGCCCGGGCCCACCCGCGTGGCGCGCGAGCGCGTCGCGACAGCGGACGATCTCGTCAGCCACCCGGGATGCGCCCAGCCCGCCGAGCGCCGGGTGGGTGTAGGTGTGGTTGGCGAGCTCGTGGCCGGCGTCGAGCACGCGGCGGGCCACATCCGGGTTCTCGTCGAGCCATCGCCCCACCGCGAAGATCGTGAGGGCCGCGCCTCCGGCACGCGCGGCATCGAGCAGCTCCGTCGCCAGAGCGATGTCACCCGACCCGTGGAACGTGAGCGCCACCACGTTTGCGGAGGTCGGACCGGATCGGATGAACCGCGCCGCCGATCCGGGGGGCGGGGTCGTGGTCTCGGGGGCGGTCGGCGAGGTGGTCGTGGCTCGCGGCGCACGGACCGGCGGACGCCGCGTCGCGGCGCGGTGGGCGGCGTGGGTGCACGCCGCGAGGGTCGCCGAACCGGCGGCGAGCAGGAAGGTGCGTCTGGAGACCGTCATGGGCGGAGGCGTCAGTCTGGACCGGCGCGGATGAGACGCCGCTGAGAGCTCGGTCCCTACAGGTGAAACGGCTCGCGGAGGCTCGAAGCCGCAGACGCGTGACCGAGCAGGGGAAGATCGAGCAGCTCCTCGGTGGTGCGCAGCAACGAGTAATGGCTCGCAGGCACGCTGGAGGTCGCGCCGCGCGCCACTGAGGGCGCGACGACGATGGTGAGCACGTTCTGATACTGCGCATCGTGGGGCTGCAGCGAGAAGTTCCCCTCGTCCCAGGTGATGAAGATCACCGTTGAGCCGGAGCGGTACGACGGGCTGGCCGTGATACGTCCCACCCACGACCTCAGAAACGCGTCGCCGAGCTCGGGGTCGACTTCGCCGCCGCGCGACCGGTTGCCTCCGTCGTCCGCGGGGCTGATGAACGAGAACGCAGGCAAGGTCGACTGGTCGAGGGCATTCGCCATGGCGCCGGACGACGTGGAGCCGAGAGGAACGGTCCAGCGATCGCAGTCGTCGCGAATGGCCGTGTAGTACACGGCGGGAACGTGGTGCACGGTGTAGTACGCGTCCGGCGCAGGCGGATCGTCGCGGAGCGAGCAGTTGCGCGGCATACGCGACGCGAACTGGCGCCACTCGCGACCACTCGCACGGACCTGCGAGTAGATGCTGGGCACCGCCAAAGGGTGACGATTCGGGCCGCCGTCGTCGGTGACGCCCTGGGTGTCGCCCGAGGTCATGGCGATGTAGTTCGGCAGCGAGGGGTGCAACAGGGCGCGGTAGTTGCGGGCGGTGCCGCACGCTGCGGCCAACCCGTTGGTGAACGGCATGACCCGGTTGCCGAGCACATCGGTCGCGTTCTCGTTCTCCAGGACGATCCAGATCACGTGCTCGTACGTGGCCGGCCCGGCCGCGGTGCGTCCGCAGGGCTCGGCGTCGGACGGCTGCAGCGCCGTCGAAGTCGAGGTCGGAGGAGATACCGACGATGGACCGGTCGTCGACGGCGTCCGCTCCCTCGCCCGAGCTCGAGTGGTGCCCTTCCCCGAGGAGCACGCCACTACGACGCCCGCCATCACCACGAGCCCGATCGCCGTCCGCCACCCCGCCACGGTCCTCCACCCTACGGGGCAACCCGCGCTCATTTTTCGCGCGCTGCGTCCTAGTTTGGCCGCAGGCATGAGCAACCCGATCGCAGCCTGCGTGCGGGTCCGAGAGCCGGCGGACCTCTGATCGGCTCGCACCGCGGCCGTCCGCTCGCGGTCGGCGGGCGCTCAGAGTCGTTCCTCGATGATCGGGCCATCGTCCGCGAACCGACGACGCTGCCGTGTCTACACCGAGGGTACGTCGCGCTCGTGGGGCTCACTCTCGTGGCGTTGCTCCTCGCGGCTCCGGGCCCCGACGCGGTGCCCGCGGCACGCGCCGGCACGCCGAGATGGTTGCTCGGAATCGGCGGGCGCGGCCTCGACATCGAGCCGAGGGCGTACCTGGGTCTCATGATCGCCGCGTTCCTCTGCTACCTGGTAGTGGTCGCGTTGGCCGACCAGATCGAGCCCCGGCTCTTGTGGACGGCAATCATCGCCCTGGTGGCGCTGTTCGCACTCGCGCCGCCGTTGCTTTCGCAAGACGTCTTCAGCTACATCGCATCCGGCCGGCTCGCGGCGCGGCACGGGCTCAACCCTTATGTCGCGGTCCCCGCGCGCCAGCCGAGCGACGCCGTGTTCCCGTTCGTCGGCTGGCGCCACACTCCCGACTCGTACGGAGCACTCTTCACCTTCCTCGTCTACCCCCTCGGCCTTCTGCGCGTTGGCGTCGCGCTGTGGACCCTGAAGCTCGTGAGCGCGCTCTCGGTGCTCGGGCTCACCGGGTTGACCGCGCACGTCGCCGCGGCGCGTCGCGTCGACCCCCGGCGTGCCGCGGCCTTCGTGGCCCTCAACCCCCTGGTGCTCGTGCACGTCGTGGGGGGTGCGCACAACGACTCGCTCCTGATCTTGGCGCTCATGGGATCGGTCGCTCTGCTCGTGACGGGGCGCCAGGTCACCGGAGCCGTGGCCCTCGCCGTCGCGGTCGGCCTCAAGGCGTCGGGTCTACTGGTAGCACCGTTCGCGGTCGCCGGCAGCCGGCGCCGGGTCCCCTTGGCCGCCGCGCTGGTCGCGGCGCTGGCCGTCGTCGGCTGGGTGGGATTCGCCGCGTTCGGCTCCCATGTGTGGGCGTCGGAGCGACTCGCGAGCCGGCACGAGTCGCTGACGAACCACTACAGCGTGCCGTCGACGATCGCACGGCTCGGACAGTTCTCGGTCGGTCGGGTACGTCTCGCGGCGTTGGCGACGTATGCCGTCGGCCTTGTGGGGCTGCTGTGGTGGACGAGGAGAGGCGGCGACTGGGTGCGCGCGACCGGCTGGGCGACGTTCGGTCTGCTCGTCGCGAGCTCGTGGCTCATGCCCTGGTACGTGATCTGGGCGCTCCCGCTCGCGGCCGTGGCACGCGATCGCCGGCTCACCGGATCGGTCCTCGTCCTCTGCGCCTTCCAGCTCCTCAGCCGGATACGGCTCTGAGCGCACGAGACGCCCGATTGTGGAAAGCTGCCGTTCATCTGAGGGGAGACGCCGCGGCGCGCGAGCTCGGCGTGTGAGAAATCGGGGGTCGGGATGCGCAAGCGAGCCTGGATCGGAGTGGCCGGCGCGGCACTGGTGGCGGGCGGACTGCCGGCCATGTTCGGCCTCAGCCCGGCAGGAGCGGGCACCGTGCAGGGCCTCCAGGCCCACGTCAACCACATTCTCGTGCTCATGCAGGAGAACCGCTCCGCCGACACGTACCTGGGCCAGCTCAACGGCGATGGGCAGCCCGCGTACGAGGCCGAGCCCAACACGGGGAACCCCGATCCGCTCAACCCGCCGAACGTGATCACCCCGTTCCACAAGACGACGCTCTGCGAGACGTCGGATCTCAACCACTCCTGGAACGGCACGCATCAGGAGTTCAACGGCGGCGCGATGGACGGCTTCACCGCCGCCAACGACATCAACTCCGACAACGCCGACCCGGCCGACCCGAGTGGCGCGCGCACGATGGGCTACTACAACCGGACCGACCTGCCCTTCTACTACCGCCTCTACAACACCTTCGCCACCGCGGACCGCTACTTCTCGTCGGTGCTGTCCCAGACCTTCCCCAACCGCTTCTACCTCCTCGCGGGAACGTCGTTCGGCCACATCCGCAACGACGCGCCTCCGCCTGGCGGGTTCATGCAGAGGTCGATCTTCAACAACCTGGGCGTTGCGGGCATCTCATGGAAGATCTACACCGACCAGTTCGCCTTCGGCCTCGTGTTCCGCTACGTGCAGGTCCACGCCCAGGGGCACATCTTCCCCATCTCCCAGTACTACACCGACGTGGCGAACAACACGCTGCCTCAGGTCTCCTTCATCGACCCGCTCTTCACCGGCGACAAGAACGTCGAGAACGACGAGCACCCGCCGTCGAACGTGCAGGTGGGCCAGCGGTTCGTCTACAAGATCGTCAACCACCTCACGAAGTCGCCGAGCTGGCACGACTCGGTGCTGTTCGTCACCTACGACGAGCACGGCGGCTTCTACGACCACGTCGCTCCCCCGGCTGCAGTGCCCCCCGACGGCATCGCCCCGATGCTGCAGCCCGGTGACACGGTCGCCGGCTTCGACAACCTCGGCATACGCGTCCCGACCGTGGTCGTGTCACCCTTCTCCAAGCCGCACTACGTGTCGCACACCGTCTACGACCACACGTCGATCCTCAGGTTCAGACGCTGACGGCTCGCGACGCGGCGGCCAACGACATGCTCGACATGTTCCTGTTCAACAAGGCGCCTTTCCCCTACGCGCCCAACTTCGCGCCGCAACCGCCCGTCACGCCGTGTCCGTGAGGTCGTGCCCGTGAGGCCCTGAGTACGGGTCTTCAGCTCGACGAGCGGTAGCGCAGGAAGAGGAAACCGTCCTCTTCGCAGACGGAGCGCAGCTCGCAACGCGGGGCGACGTCGAGCGCGGGGCCCGAGAGGATCCGCTTCGAGTCACCACCCACCACCGCGGGCGACACTGACAGGCAGAGCTCGTCGACCAGGCCGGCCGCCGCGAGCTGGCCGTTGAGGCTCGGGCCCCCTTCGGCGAGCACCGAGCGGACGGCCCGCTCGCCCAACGCGTCGAGCGCGCGCCGCATGTCGACGCTGTCCTCACCGGCGATGACGACGTCGGCCACCTCGGCCCCGCGGGCCCGGTTGGCGGCCGGCGCACCGGCGACGGTGACGACCATCGGTCGCACGGTCGCCGCGGTGAAGAAGGGAGCGGCCCAGTCGAGCGCGCAGGAGCGGGAGACGACGGCGACGAGGCGCGTCGACGGCCCATAGGACTCGGCGCGCGCGGTGCCCGCCGCCACGAGCACCGCATCCGCGAGGGAGCGCAAGATCGAGAACAACCGCTTGTCGGCGGGCCCGCCGAGCCCGCCGGACACGCCGCCGACCGTCGTGGCACCGTCGATGCTCGCGATCATGTTGAGGCGCACGGCGGGGCGGCCGCGTGCCTCCGGCAGGTCGCCGTAGACGGCAACGGGGTCGACCGGGTCGACGAGGTCGGGCAGCAGCTGTCGCACCGGTCAGGCCCGCAACGCGGCGTGTCGCTCGCGGTAGAAGTCCAGCGCGGCCGCGCGTTGGTCAGGCGCGGCGACGAGGTCGCCCAGCGGGAGGATCGCGCCCCGGAAGCTCTCCGCGTTCCACAGCGCGCGCGGCGAGCCCTCGACGTTCCACGGCAGGACGTAGAGGTACGGCTCCGGGACGGCTGCGTCGCCCGGGGACGCGCCGAACGTGGCGCGGCGGTCGGCCGGCAGGCAGTCGAACGCGGCGTCGAAATGCTCGGGCCACAGCTGCACCCGGCCGGCCTCCACCGACTCGCGCTCCGCCCGCAGGGCCTCGAGCACCGAGTAGGCGAAGCCGTACCAGTCGCCGAGGAAGTCTGAGCTCGCGGCGTCGACCGCGAGCTCCTCGTCGAGATCTTCGGCCGCGGGCACGCCCAGCTCCCCGATCCACCCGACGTCGGGCGGCCCGTCGAGCACAAAGGCGGCGGTCGCCGTCAGCGTGGTGACGGCTTCCGCCTCGGCGGCTGCGCCCCTCTGACGCACGAGCTCCGCGCCCACGACACGCACCTGCTCGTCGGCCCCGAAGAACGGCGTGCCGAACCCGCCGAGGGTCCAGCGCAGCCCGATCTTCCCGTTCACCCGGCGCCGCGCCGGGGAGACGACGTACACCGCGAGCCGGTGCAGCGCGCGTCGGGTCTCGGGCAGGGCGGGCGGCGGTGCGGGCAGGCGCCGGTGCGCGCCCAGCCAGCGTGCCGCCGCCCAGCTCGCGTGCTCCGGCCGGGTCCCCAGCCACTCGTCCCACGACAGGTCACCTGTCGACACCGGGGTCACGACCGGCCGGCTCCGGTCGGCGTCCTGCACCGCCACGGGGTCGTCGGCGAGCCACTCGCCGTCGACGACAGCCGGAGGCGACGGCTCCAGGACCCGCGCGTCGAAGCGGTCTCCGACGACCTGCTGCGCCTCCAGGCGGGCGTTGCGAGCGTGCACGCGCGCAGTCTTGCCGGTCGTCACCCGGTCTAGGCGAGAGCCGCCAGGACCGGCTCGGCCAGCTCGGGACGGCAGATGAGGAGGTCGGGCAGCCAGGCGTCGCGCTGGTTGTAGCGCAACGGCGTGCCGTCGAGGCGCGAGACGTGCAAGCCGGTGCGCGCCGCGACCGCGACCGGCGCGGCGGAGTCCCACTCGTACTGCCCGCCTGCATGCGGATAGACGTCGGCATCGCCGAGCACGACGGCCATCGCCTTCGCGCCTGCCGAACCCATCGCCACCAGCTCCGCACCGAGCGCGGTGGCCAGCCGCTCGGCCTCGGCCGGTGGACGGGTACGGCTCACGACCACCCGGGGGCGCCCGCCCGTCGACGGCGGCAACGTCGGCGGGGCGGCGGTGGAGAGAACGAGACCGCGGGCGGGCAGCGCGACCGCGCCGGCGACGGGCTCACCGCCGATGACGAGCGCCACGTGTACCGCCCAGTCGGTGCGGAGCGGCTCACCGAACTCCCGCGTCCCGTCGAGGGGATCGACGATCCAGACCCGTTCGGCGTCGAGGCGCGCCAGGTCGTCCGCGCCCTCCTCCGAGAGCACCGCGTCGTGCGGATGGGCGTCGGCCAAGCGGCCGAGCAGCAACTCGTGGGAGCCCAGGTCGCCATCGTGCCTCACGCGGTCGATCGCCTCGCCGGCGTCGATTCGCGTGCGGATGCCGAGCAGGAGCCGCCCCGCCTCCTCGGCGAAGCGCGCGGCATCCCGGTGGTCGGCGGGGCTCGCCCTCATCCGAGGGCGCCGGACGCGCGCAACGCCGCGACGCGGGACTCGTCGTACCCGAGCACCTCGCGCAGCACCTCGTCGGTGTGCTGGCCGACGGTCGGGGCCATCGACGGCGACGGCAGCTCACCGTCGATCAACTTGATCGGCAGCGGGAGCTGCTCGGCGCCCAGCCGCGCCTGCGGGATCCACGGCATCCGGTCACGGAACTGCGCGTCGTCGGCGATCGATTGGGGCGTGTTCACCGGTGCGATCGGCGTGTTGACCCGACCCCCGAACTCGAGCCACTCGGCGGAGGTCCTCGTGGCGAAGATGGCGCGCAGCTCGGCGCGCAGCGCGACGTCGCCGACCGCATGGTCCGCGTACTTCGACCCCGGGTGCTGCTCGAAGAGCTCGGGACGGCCGACGCCCTCGCAGAAGTTCTGCCAGAACTCGCGCTCAGAAGCCATGAACAGGATGTGCCCGTCGCTCGTCGCGTAGATGTTGTAGCGAACGCCGTCCCTCATGCCGGCGGTCGCAGGCGCGCGGCGCGCGTAGCCGTCGGACTTGTTGCCGGTGACTTCGTCCTCGGGCCGTTCGTACGCCCGGTAGGTCTCGGAGCGCAACCAGTCGATGGCTGCCGCCGCGTCGGACTGAGCGACCTCCATGCGGCAGCCCTCGCCGACATCGCGCGCCCGGATGATCCCGGCCAGGATCCCGAGCGCACCGAAGAGGGGCCCGGCGTTGATGCCGATCGACACGTGCTCGGGGATGTAGGTGAAGCCGTCGTCGTCGACCTCGGGCTTCACCACGCCGGCCCATGTGTCGTACGCGATGCCGTGGCTCGGGTAGTCCTTGTAGGGGCCCGTCATGCCGTAGCCCGAGATGGTGATGAACACGACGCGGGGGTTGACCTCGCGGAGCCGCTCGTATCCCAGCCCCCGCCGTTCGAGCCCGCCGGGTCGCATCGCCTCGACGACCGCGTCGGCCTCGCGGACGAGCTCGAGGAAGATCGCCGCTCCCTCCTTCGTGCGGAGGTCGAGCACCACGCTGCGCTTGCCCCGGTTGAGGTGCAGGTGCATGAGCGAGGTTCCCTCGACGATGGGCCAGGTCATCTCGCGCACGTAGTCGCCCTGCGGCGGCTCCACCTTGATCACGTCGGCGCCGAGGTCGGCCAGCGCGGTGGTGATCGCAGCCGGCCCCAGCATCGAGCACTCGACGACGCGCACGCCGCGCAGCAGCCCGTCAGTCGTGTCCGTCGGCACCTGGTCGCCTCGATTCCTGGGCGCTGCGGTCCCCCGCTGGCTTCTCATCTGACGCCCCGTCAGAACGCTAGCCGCAGTAGCGTCCGGCCCGGTGAGTCGCACGATGATGGCCTACCGGCTCGTCGAGTGGGAGCGGCCGCCCGAGCCGGTCGAGGTCGAGGTCCCCCGTCCCGGGCCGGGCGAGCTGCTCGTGCGGGTCGCGGGCAACGGCCTCTGTCACTCCGACATCACCATGGGTCAGATCCCGGCAGCGATCGGGGCCGAGCTCGGCTGGCAGATGCCGTTCACCCTCGGCCACGAGATCGGGGGTTGGGTCGACGAGCTCGGCGCGGGCGTCACCGGGTTCGCGTCCGGCGACCCGGTCGCACTGGTGACGCCGAGCTCGTGCGGCGCCTGCTCGTGGTGCATCCGGGGCCAGGACAGCGCGTGTCCGCACGGCGGCGCGGGCCGGGGCTATGGGAGGGACGGAGGGTTGGCGTCGTACGTCCTCGTCGACTCCGCTCGCGCGGTCATCAAGCTCGGTCCGCTCGACCCGATGGTCGCGGGCCCGCTCACGGACGCCGGCGCCACGTCGTACCACGCGGTGCGGCGCGTGCTGCCGAAGCTCGTGCCGGGTTCGACCGCGGTCGTGCTCGGCGCGGGCGGCCTCGGCAGTTTCGCGGTGCAGTTCCTGGCGACGTTGAGCCCCGCCCGGGTCGTCGCCGTCGATGTCAGCCCCGCGCGCCGCGACTTCGCCCGGGAGATGGGAGCCCACGACGTGCTCGCGGGCGTCGACGACTCGACGACGCAGCAGCTGCTCGAGCTGACGCACGGCGCCGGCGCCGAGGCGGTGCTCGACTTCGTCGGCGTCGACGCGACGATCTCCGCGGGCCTCGCGTCGGTTCGCAGGGCCGGCGCGTTCGCCCTCGTCGGCGCGGGCGGCGGCACGTTCGTGCGGCCCTGGTTCGGCGGCCTGCCGAACGAGGCGGACATCTTCTGCTTCCAGGGGTCGAGCATCTCCGACGCGCGCGACGTGCTGGCGCTCGCGGCCGGAGGGCTCCTCCGCATTGAGATCGACGTGTTCCCGTTCAGCCGCGTGCAGGAGGCCTACGAGCAGCTCGACACGGGCCGGCTTCGGGGTCGCGCCGTCGTCACTCCCGACGATGGAGTCATTCCCGACGATGGAGCCACTCCCGCCGGCTGAGTCACTCCCGACGGCTGACCCGCGCACGACCTCACGGGGCCACCGAGGTGTAGTCGGCGAACCCGGAGGGATCGTGACGCCCGATGTTGCCGTGCTCGAAGATGCCCCAGCCCTCCTGGCCGTCGCAGGTGGCCCGGGCGAGATGGTCGGCGATCGAGAACTGCGCCCGTCCGGACACGGCCGGGTCGTTGTGGTCGTAGACCGCGCCTTCCACCCACTGCTCACCCTTCCAGAGCCCGTGGGTCCAGTCGGGATCGGCGCCGTAGCCGCACCCGACGTTGAGGGGGATGTCGGTTCGCGGCTCGATCTCGATGGTCAGAGGCTTGCGATCGCGCGTGGTGAGGTGGATGGTCGCGTGCTCGGGACGGCGAGTGCCCGAGCGGTAGGTGATGTCGGTCTCCGGCCAGCCCAGCTGCTCGAGCTGCCGTCCTGTCTCGCGCGGCCACACCCGCACCGCGAAGTTCGTCGTGCGGTGGCCCGTCGGCGATTCCTCGAGGATCACGTGCACCGCGAAATCCTCGAAGCGCAGCGGCACCCAGCACCACCACATGCCGTCGAACGGAGCCGGGCGCCCCTGGGGCTCGGGCTCGCCCACCGGACGGATGCCCCACGAGCGGTCGCGCGTCGCCGTCCACCGGTCGGGGGTGACGTCGATCGTCGCGCCGTCGACGCGCAGCTCGCCCCTCCAGGTGCCGACCTGCGCGAAGCGGCAGGCGTCGAGCAGCACCTTGTCGCCGTGCCGGCGCAGGTGCTGCGGCTCCTCGATGGGCCCGTAGTCGGACTCGAACTCGAGATCGAAGCCGACACCGTGGTCGTCGCCGTCGCAGACGAGGCGCAGGCGGCGGAACGGCTCGAGCACCTCGATCCGGTAGGGGCCCACCTCCTGTTTCATCTTGTCGTCGGGTCGCACGCCCGAGGCGCGGACGCACCATTGCGTGTCGCCGCGCCGCACCGCGGCGTACGCGTCGATCACACCCAGGTTGGGATAGACGCCGAGCCCGGTGATCAGGTAGCTCTCGCCCGTGTGGTCCTGGCTCTGGTAGATGCAACGGTCGTAGACGTTGCGGTCACTCGTGGCGACGTGGCGCATCGACATCGGGACCTGGTGGATCGGGTACTCGTCGAGCGGGTCCATCACGTCGGCGCCTCCTACGGGTCGGGTCACCGGAACTACGCTTCCTGCAAGCCGGACCAGGAGGTCAGCGTGCAACGCATGGGAGGGCAGGACGCGGCGTTTCTCTACGGCGAGACCGCATCGTGGCACATGCAGGTCTCGGCGCTCATGACTGTCGACCCCTCGACGGCACCCGGTGGGTTCGACTTCGATCGGCTCAAGGCGCTCACGGTGGAGCGGCTGCCGATCGTCCCGCAGTTCCGCTGGCGGGTGGTCGACGTGCCCTTCGGGCTCGACCGTCCGGGCTGGGTGGAGGATGGGGACTTCGACCCCGACTTCCACATCCGCCGCATCGCCGTCCCCGACCCGGGCGGGCCGCGCGAGCTGGGTGAGCTCGTCGGTCGTCTCGCCTCCTACAAGCTCGATCGGCGCAAGCCGCTCTGGGAGATGTGGGTCATCGAGGGTGTCGAGCACGGCCGGGTGGCGATCCTGACCAAGATGCACCACTCGATCATCGACGGCGTCTCGGGGATG
This sequence comes from Actinomycetota bacterium, assembly GCA_005888325.1. Classification (NCBI taxonomy): domain Bacteria; kingdom Bacillati; phylum Actinomycetota; species Actinomycetota bacterium. The sequence continues at coordinate 3,702 of VAWU01000056.1, read as the reverse complement.
GGCCTGGCCGAGGCGCTCCTCGACCTCGAGCCCGATCCCCCGCCGCGCCCGACCGAGGTGCGTGACTCGCTGCACGACCGGCGCGTGCCGAGCGCCGTGGAGCTGCTGGCGACGGGCGCGTTCAACATGTGGACGCGGACCCCGTACCGCATGATGCGCTTCGGCCGGCAGAGCGTCAGGCAGGGTCTCAGCGCCGTCGGCTTCTTCCGCCGGTCGGTCACGCCGGTGACGCCCTTCCAGGCGCCCCGCACCTCGCTGAACGGTGAGCTCACCCCGCACCGCCGCTTCGCGTGGGCGAGCGTGCCCCTCGCGTCCGTCAAAGCCGTCAAGAACTCGTTCGACGTCAAGCTCAACGACGTCGTGCTCGCGCTCTGCGCGGGGGCGCTGCGCCGCTACCTCCAGAAGCTCGACGATCTCCCCGACCATCCGCTCATTGCCCAGTGCCCCGTCTCGCTTCGCACCGACGCCGACCGCGACGACGTGGGGAGCAAGGTCGGCTCGATGTTCACGTCGCTGGCCACCGACATCACCGATCCCGCGCTGCGCCTCGTGGCGATCCACGAGAGCACCCAGAACGCGAAGGAGATCCAGCAGGCGCTCTCGGTCCACAAGATCATGGGGCTCACGGAGACGACACCTCCGGGCCTGATCGCGCTGGCCGCCCGCACGTACACCGGTATGGGGCTGAGTCGCATGCCGCCCGCGGTCAACCTCGTGATCTCCAACGTCCCCGGGCCGCCGTTCCCCCTCTTCCTCGCGGGTGCCCGGCTCGAGGCGATGTACCCGATGGGGCCGCTGATGCTCGGGATGGGGCTGAACATCACCGTGATCAGCTACCGGGAGTCGCTCGACTTCGGCTTCATGTGCTGCCCCGAGATGGTGCCCCAGCCCGAGTTCATCGCCGAAGGGATCCCGCTCGCCCTCGCCGAGCTGGAAGCGACCGAGCCCGCGAGCCGCTAGCCGTACAGCCCGGGGTGGTCGTGGCTGAAGCGGTCGCTCACGTCACGGTCGCGGAGAGGCTCCGCGACGTGCGCAACAGCCCTCGGAGCGCCAGCAACGCCACTGCGTAGACGACGAGCGCCAAGAAGAGCACCACGCGGAAACCGAACGTCATGGCGAGGATCGTCGTGAGCACTGCGCCGACCACCGACGCGAAGCCGTTCACGGCCCAGCCCCACGCGACGTACTCGCGCGGGAACTCGGTGAGCTCCGCAGCCCGAGCGGCATGAACGTGCCCAGACAGATGCCGAGCGGCGCGAGCACCACGAACGCGATGAGCACGCGTACCCCGAGCGGCAGGCCCAGGAGCCCGTTCGTGAGGGGCGGGAGGGCGAACTCGTAGAAGAGCGTCAGCGCGACGATGACCCCGAGCAACGCCTGTATGACGCGCGGGCGGTTCTTGTGACGTCCGCTGAGGAGCGCGCCCACACCGGTGAAGATGAGGATCGACGCGAGCGTCACGGTCAACGAGTACGTCGGATAGCCGAGGAACAACGTGAGGCGCTGGATCAGCGTGATCTCGAAGAACATGAAGCCCAGCCCGAGCGATGCGAAGTACAGGGCGGACCTGCCCTTGCGGGGGAGCTTCGTCCATGTGCGACGGATCGCGACGAACGGCAGCAGGAGGAAGGCGGCGGAGAAGAGGGTGGCGATCCCCAGGAGCAACAGCAGCACCCGCTCTCCTGTCGCGTCCTCGACGTTGCTGGGCCCGCTCGCGCGGCCGAAGTGCCTGATCACCTCGCCGAACCGGTAGAAGTGCCAGAAGAACGGCCCGTCGTCGGTGACGGGCCTGACGTCGTAGCGGTACGAGTCGTACCAGTGGCTCAGCTGGGCCTTCGGAAGGGTGGCGATCGCGGTCACCGAGTTGGCCTGACGCGGTTGGCCGGGCGCGTAGCGCAGCTTCGAGTTCGGCACGACTGGCTGCTGGGCGACGAACCGCGCGACCTCGTCGGGCGTGAAGGGCGAGCGCTTCACGAAGATGGTCGCCAACGAGCCGCCCTGGGGACTCCCCGATGTGGCGACGAGGATGTGCTGCGAGGGGTCGTGGACTCCGAAGTGCGCGAGCGCGTGGCGGGCCGTGCTCACGTATCGCGAGGTCCGGTTCGGCTTCTCCTCGAAGTTGAACTCGCCGAACTGCACGGCGAGGATCCCGTTGGGCCCGGTGTGGTCGAGGCTGTCCACGATCGCGTCGCTCGTGTAGAGATAGCTCTCGGAGAGTACGTACGCTCCAGCGGTGGCTGCGTTCGCGGCGGCGTAGCTGTCGGTCGCCGGGAACCACACCAGGTCGTACGTCTTGTTGCTGCGCGCCAGGTACGACCGCCCGTCGCCGTTGACGTAGTTGACGTGGGGGTTCTCGGCCAGATGGCCGGCGTAGTCCGCGAAGTCGTGGGTGACGAGGTTGTAGGTGACGGGATTGAGCTCGATGGCGTCGATGTGGGCGGCCTTGAAGCGCAGGGACGCGAGGATCTCGTTACCCCCTGCCGCTCCGATGATCATCACGTTGCCCGGCGGCTTGCTGCGGAGGGCGAACGGGAACGAGCGCGGGTCGTTGTCGTAGCGCGTGAGGGTCGAGACGTCGCCGTTGAACCGGTAGATGTTCGAGCCGAGGAGGCCGTCGTGGTAGAGCAGGCGCCGGTCCCTCCAGGGGTTGGCGTCGACGCGGAAGATCGGGCTCCACGACGAGAACAGAGGGTGGCTCGGGCCGGGCTTGCTCGCGTCCTCGCGCGGATAGGGAAGCAGGCTCGGCGAGATCACGCAGGCGGCCAGCAGCACCGCGAGCACGCCGCCCAGGGTGGTCGCCGGCGAGCGACGCCGCACCGCGATCCGCAGGCCCGCGAGGGCGAGTATCAATCCCGCGAGGACGATCGTCGCCGGTGGCCCGATGGTGGAGATGAGGGCGACGACCACCGCGCACGCCAGACCCGCGCCGAACAGGTCGGCGAAGTAGAGGCGGCCGATCTGGTCGGACCTGCGCCCGAACAGAGTCGCGATCATCACCCCGACCGCAACGAACGAGGCGAAGAGGGCGAGGCAGATCAGCAGGAGGCGTACCGCGTTGCTCAGCGAGGCGCCCGTGCCGTAGTTCCAGATCTGAAGGGTGGCGATCCGCGTGTCGGCGACGACGAGATACCCGAGGCCGACGCTGGCCGCACCCAGCAGCAGGCCCCACATCATGATCGTGTCGGTCGCGGCGCGCCGCAGCCGGCGAGACACGGTGACGAGCACGCCACCGCTGCCGATGCCGAGCAGCGCGAGCCCGATGACGAGGTACGTGTAGTAGTAGAAGAGCTTGTAGGAGACGATCCGGGTGTAGCTGATCTCGAGCAGCAGGGCGTCGAAGCTGATCACCTATTCGGCTTCGCTCAACCAGAGCGACACGCGCGACGTGCTGTCGAGCGGCATCCTGGCCGTGGCCATGCTGGGCGTGGCAGTCCTCGGTGCTGCGATCTTCCTGCGCTACTCGATGGCCAAGTTCCTGCGGCTCTGGCTCCTGAGGCAGCTGTACGAGGGCCAGGCGAACGCGGGTCGGGTCGTCGACGCGATCACGCGGGGCGACTGAGCCCGTCGCGTGGCCGGGCCCGACCGACCTCCGAGAGGGGTGGGGCAACGCCGGAGCGCGGCCCGGGTTCGCTATGATTCGGGGACCGTCGGCGTCGGCGATCGACGATTTCTTGCCGCGGGTCGCGCTCTGACCTTGGTCCC